>JAXSNY010000107.1:0-2002 GCA_037925365.1 Aquificaceae bacterium | reverse complement strand
CAAGACAGGCTTTCATAAACTCGTAAGAGCCCGTAAAACAGTGCATTACGCCACCCACTTCGTATGCCTTCTCCTCTTTCAAAATCCTTATGGTTTCCTTTTCCGCCTCCCTTGAGTGCACCACAATAGGAAGACCAAGTTCCTTGGCTATGGCTATCTGTTTTCTAAAGACCTCTTCTTGTTTTTTTCTGTCAGAGTAGTCCTTATAAAAATCCAGACCCATCTCTCCGAGGGCTTTCACCTTTGTCTGCCTTTGTGCGGTCTCCTTTAGCCAAAGTAGGTCTTCTTCCTTTACCTTGTCCGCCTCATGGGGATGAAAGCCTATGGCACAAAAGACATGAGGGTTTTCCTCAGAGAGCCTTATGGCGTTTTTTATGGTTTTCCTGTCGTATCCTACTGTTATAAGATACTCCAATCCCTTGTCTTGGAGGGTTTCCTCCAAGTCTTCCTTCTTCAAAAGGTCAAGGTGGCAGTGCGTGTCTATCATAGTGTCAAAAAGATATCTTCCAAAGGCTTTCTTTCAATGTGACTTATCATAGGCTAAAGTGTTCCCTTATCCTTTTCACTATCTTTTCTGGACTAAAGCCAAAGTGTTCCATAAGCACATCGCCCGGTGCGGACTTGCCAAAGGTGTCAAGCCCTATAACGAGACCTTCAGGTCCCACATACTTGTGCCAGCATAGGCTTCTTCCAGCTTCTACCGCCACCCTTTTTCTTACCTCTGGGGGTAGTATTGACCTTTTGTATTCTTCCTCTTGGCTTTCAAAGACCTCAAAACTCGCCATGTTAACCACTCTTACCTTTAGACCTTCCTGAGAGAGCATTTCACCAGCCTTTAGCGTTGGATGGACTTCTGAACCACTCGCCATTAGGATTAGCTCTGGTAGACCCTCACAGTCAAGGAGTGTGTAAGCACCTTTTGTTATGTTCTGTGCTGGTGGATACTTAGACCTGTCTATCAGGGGTAGCTTTTGCCTTGTGAGTATGAGTGCGGTTGGTCCCTCTCTTCTTTGGATTGCCATGTCCCATGCGACCGCAGTCTCATTAGCATCCGCGGGTCTTATAACCCAAAGGTTAGGGATGAGCCTTAGAGAGGAGAGCTGTTCCACAGGCTGATGGGTTGGACCATCCTCTCCAAGCCCTATGGAGTCATGGGTAAAGACATAAACCACCTGCAGACCAGACATACTGGCGAGCCTAATGGAGGGTCTCATGTAGTCAGAAAATACAAGAAAAGTCCCACCGTAAGGCAGGATGCCACCATGGTATGCCATGCCGTTAAGTATGGCGCCCATTCCATGTTCTCTTACGCCAAAGTGCAGGTTTCTTCCTGTGGGGCTCTCCGCAGAAAAGTCTCCCATACCATGCAAGTAGGTGTTGTTAGACTCAGATAGGTCCGCAGAGCCACCAAAGAGGGTCGGTATATGAGTAGCTATGGCATTTAAAACCTTACCACCTGCCTGACGGGTTGCCATAGCCTCTGTGAAAACTGGGACATGCCTTCTGTATTCCTCCCCCCAGTCCCTTTTGAAAGCCCTAAGGAGTTCTTGTGCAAGCTCTGGATAGCTCTTAGCGTATGCATCAAAGAGCCTGTTCCACTCTTCCTCAAGCTCTTTGCCCCTTTTTATTTTCTCCTCTCTATAACTTAAGGCTTCCTCTGGCACATAAAAATCTTCTTCTACCCACTTGAGGTTTCTTTTCGTCTCAAGTGCCTTTTCCCTTCCCAAGGGTGCACCGTGCACGCTGGCATCATCCTGCTTTGGAGAGCCATAACCAAGATGTGTTCTAACAGATATGAAAGAGGGCTTCTCCTTTTGAGCAAGGGCATTCCTTATAGCCTTCTCAAGCTCCTCAAGGTTGTAGCCATCCTCTATGTGCTGGACATACCAGCCAAAAGCTTCAAACCTTTTGCACACATCCTCAGACCAAGCAAGGGATGTGGGTCCATCTATGGAAACCTTATTGTTGTCCCAGATTACTATGAGCTTGTGGAGTTTCCAGT
>JAXSNY010000106.1:0-2041 GCA_037925365.1 Aquificaceae bacterium | reverse complement strand
GTAGGGTAAGAGGCTCAAAAGCTCTTCCATGAAAAGCTCAAGGGTTGGTAGAGTTTTCTCCTTTGGCATAGGTTAAAATATACTCTATGCTGGGCTACTATGTGGTTTTTATCACTACACCCTTGGACAAGGCTCAAGAAATAGCAAATTACATAATAGAGAATAAGCTGGGTGCTTGTGTAAATGTAATTGCAGAGGTTAGCTCCATATACTGGTGGAAGGGGAACATAGAAAGGGATAAGGAAAGCCTTCTTGTGGTAAAGACTTCCGCTCAAAAGTTTAAAGACTTGCTTGAGGGTGTAAAGTCTATTCATCCCTATACAGTTCCCGAGATAATTGCCATGCCTATAGTTGCAGGAAATGAGGATTACCTTAAGTGGATAGATGACTCTCTTGCATGAGCTGTTTCATAACCCAGTAGTCAGTAAGTTTCTATAATTTCCTCATGGTTTGCAAGCATCAGGATGAGTTTTATACACCGCACCACAGAGCCCAAAGACGGGTTTTGATAGTTTTCCTTATCACGCTCCTTACCATGTTCTTGGAGATATTAGCGAGCTATATGTTTAACTCTGTGGCTCTCCTTGCGGATGAATTCATATGTCTACTCATGCCTTTGCTTTTGCCATAGCCTATATGGCTTACTTTTTTGCAAAAAGATGGGCAAGGGATGGTAGTTTTACCTTTGGCACTTGGAAGGTGGAGGTGCTTGGGGCATATAGTTCCTCATCCTATAGAAAAATATTCCACAGGACGAGGTTTCGCAGGCAAGGGGACTATAAGCTCCCTCGTGAACCGCATAAGAACATTCCTCGCACCTACGATATCTGCATCTTCCTCATACCCACACCGTAGGCACTTGAAATGTTCCCCATTACGGTTCAACTTATCCTGATATCCACACTCAGGACAAGTCCTGCTTGTATATTGTGGTGGAACTATGTGATATTGGACGCCAGCGGTCTCACATAGCTCCCTTATCCTCTTTAGAACATATCCATACAACCAGTGATTAAACCTCCTGTTTACCACCCTACTCCATACTCCACTTTTGCCCTTCTTCAAATTCTTTAATCCTTCAAGCACTGGAGAAAAACTGCCATCTATTACCTTCTTGAGTATCCTGTTTATCTCTGTCTTCAAATAATGCTTTGCCCTTTTCCACCTTCTTGAACCTTGCTTCTTGGGCTCTATCCTCTTTTCTATGACTTCCTTAACTTCCCTTCCAAAAACTTTTCCTTCTGATGTAGCGATTAACTTCCTGTATCCTATGTCTATGCCCTTTGGCTTTTTGCTCTCTAACTTGACCTCTTTCTCAAAGATGAGCTTTATATACCACTTGCCATCCTTTTTCAAAAGTTCTATATCAGAACAGAGTTTCCAATCTCTGAAGTAATTGTTAGCATACTCATAGCTTTTGAAAGGGAAAGCAATCCATCTCTGGTTCTGAGGGTCTCTCAAGGAAAGCCAGAAGTCAAAGGAGTTTCTACCTTTCTCAATCCTGTAAAACCTACTATCAAGTTTTAAGGCAGGCTTTTCTATCAGAGGTTTTTGAGGACTTTTGCCTTTTTTGAGTTTTGAGAAAAGGCTTTTAAGGACTGCTTTTGCTTGTTCTAAAGCACAACCAAGATATCTCTTGCTTAGCCAAGTTTGATATGGATAGCTTTTAACATGTTTATAGGAAGGTAGTGCTTTAGTTTCATAACCTATATCTACAAAGTATTGACAAGCCTTTTGATATTCGTGCCAGAGGTTTTCAAGAAAGTTTAACTTACCTGTATTTGAAAAATCCAGGGAGAAGAGCAGGCTTCTTTTGATGCTACTTTGCATAGCGGGTTAAAATTTTAATGTCAACCTCCATAAGTGTCAAGGGGTCTTTATGTTTCTAAACTTTCAGTGATTATTTTCTAATACTATCCCGCTTTGAAGAGATAGCCCACGCAACGGTAGAGCTGAAAAGCTGTGCCACAGGCGAGTGAACAATTTTACAATTTTGTAAACAATTTCACATAACTTCTCAAAGCTCACCTCTCTAAAAGGT
>JAXSNY010000105.1:0-2062 GCA_037925365.1 Aquificaceae bacterium | reverse complement strand
CACAACTCTGCGCTCCCTTTCCTCCTTATCCTCGTAGTGATTTCTAAAATCCTCTTCAAGGGATGTTCTAATACCAGAAAGAAAAATATCAAGGGCTTGCCCATAGAGGTTTTTGAGGTTTTCAAAGACGTTGTCTATTATCTCCCACTCCTTTTCTAGAGTTACCTTAAACTTCCTCCGTGAGGAGAGATATCCTACAATACCAGAAACTATACTAGCAGGTATACCTACAAGTAGCGCAGTTGTTGGTTCAAACAAACCAACGGTACCCACAGCACCCAAAACACCTCCACCGACTGCACCAACACCCCCTCCCACAAATGCGCTTACACCAATAGCTACAAAAGCAGTGGCATAGATACTGTTGATCATTTTTACAGCCTCTTCGTAGTACCATAGCACATATTCCTTTGGTTCAATCTGAAATAAAGGTCCATCTTCACTCTTCGTGGAGCCCCCTATCAACTCAAGCTCCATCTTCAAATTCTTTAGCTCTGCCTCGTATAACTTTAAAAGCTCTCCTTGTTTTTCCCCCAATACCTTCTGCACCTCATCTAAGGGTTTTTTTATGGACTCTGCCAGCTGTTTCTTATTCTTGTTTATGCTCCGCTTTCCTATAATTGGCATAGCTCCCACAATGCTGGGCTTTAGGTATTCTCTGATAATTTCCTTAACTTCGTCCTCAAAGTATTTAAGCCTTTGCTGTATGATTTCTTTCGTATCTTGGGTATGCCTTTCAAGTCTTGAAATGCTACTCATAAGTGTCCTTTTTGCCTCCTTATACTTTCTGTTGTGTTCTTCAAGATACTCTAAATACTCAACAGCCCTTTTCTCCAAGTCATTTCTTACAACCCGAGCCTTTTCAAGCACACTGTTGACCTTATCTTTGAAAAGTTTATAAAGGTTTTGCAAGAGGCTGTACTTCAGCTTTTGCAGGTTTTCTCCATCTTTTACAGAAACGAAGAGAATTTCTACCGTTGAGAGACCCATCTGGTTTAGCTGTTGTCTTACGTAGTCGTATATTTTCTGTCTTCCTTCCTCAGATTTTTCTTGGTCGGACTTGTTTATTATGTAGAGCAAGACCATTCCTCCCCTCTCTTTTATCTCCCTTAGGAAGTTCTTCTGAGACTCAGAAAAGGGTTGATCTATAGAAGAGATAAAGATAATAAAGTCGCTCTTTAGTATGCTTTCCTTGGCTTTTTGAGTGTGCTCTTGAAAGGGGGAGTTAGTGCCCGGTGTGTCAAGGATTTTTATATTCCTGAGGTTCTCATAGGGTATCTTTATGGTTCTTATGTTGTCCCTTTCTACAATGTCATACTCTTCGCCGTAGACCACTTGGCAGACCCTGTCTGTGGTCGGAGTAGCCCCCTCCTTTAGCTTATAACCCTCAGGCATTTCAAAGAGGGCGTTTATAAGGCTGCTTTTGCCTGCGTTAAACTCTCCCAGGAAGGCTAGGCTTACCTTGTCATCATAAGCCCTCTTTTCTACCTCCTCCAACTGTGAAAGTAGTGGTTTTATTTTTCCCTTATCCTCAAGTAGCTCCTCAAAGCGATGCATGTAGTTCCTCAGTTTCCGAAGACAGCTTTCCAGAACCGATAGCTCACCCTGTAGTTTTTGCTGGAGGTCCTGCATTTTTGCCCTCCTTTTACTTAAGATTATAACCTAACAATTACCTTCAACCTGACAAGGTCATTTTGCTAAAATCTTAGCATGAAATTTTTCATCCTCTCCATATTTGGCAAGGACAAGCCAGGCATAGTGGCAAGTATATCAAAGGCTCTTTACCAAATGGGCTTGAACCTTGAAGACTCCTCCATGACCAGACTTAACGGCGAGTTTACCATAATGCTCATAGTAGCTTCCGAAAGGGATATAAACGCAGAGGATATACTCCAAAACCTTCAAGAGGTAGGGCAGGAATACGAGCTTTTTATTGTATGTAGGGAGTTAGAGGAAGTGGTTTATCCTAAGGCGGAGGCTATTTATAGGATTGTAGTCTTTGGCTCTGATAAGCCTGGGATAGTCTATGGGGTTTCTTCAATCCTTGCAAACCTTGGCTTAA
>JAXSNY010000104.1:0-2076 GCA_037925365.1 Aquificaceae bacterium | reverse complement strand
TGGGTTCATTTCTGGGACAAGGGCTTTTATGTAAGTGTCTGCAGTGTCACTGCTACCCTGCTGTTGTATAAGCCTGTCTATAACATCCTTTATGTCAAAGCCTGCCTTTCCAAAGTATGCTGCTCCTCTATCCAATGGATTAGCACAGGATGAACTCAGAACTGCATCGTAGTTGCCTTTGTCAAGGTTCTGACTCACTTCAAACCTGCAGGCTTCGTAGGAGTTTTTGTCCGCAAGCCCTTCAAAGACGTTTCCTCCACCACCACAAGAAAAAAGTGCCATAGAGCTTAGGGCAATCAAAGAAATGCTAACTTTTCTCTTTTTCATAGCCTACCCTCCTTAGCCAGAATAAAAAGCTCTGGGCTGGGGTATTTTTATCCCGCCTTTTTAAACACAGGGTCTCCCCAGCAGGCGGTGTTCCCCATAGTTCCTACTTTCAACTATTTTAGGAACGCTTTTTGACCTTGTCAAGAGTTTTTTTTAGGTTTATATAAGAAAGTTTTCCACCAAGCTCCTTGCCCTCTCTTGACTAAATCGGTAGTATATGTCTATGGTGGTCTTCACGTTGGAATGTCCCGCAAACTCTTTTACCACCTCTGCAGGAAAGCCAGAGTTTACAAGGTTTGTTATATAGGTATGCCTAAAGCTATGCACGGAAAAGGGAATACCGAGCCTTTGAGAAAGCCTATTGGTGTAAACCTGTAAAGAGCCGGCTTTTACTCTTATGTAGGCATCGTAGTCCTCAAGCCATTTATCAAGCCTTTCGTTTATTTTCATAGTTTCCTCTTTAGAAGGACCAATTACTGGAACCAATCTTTCTTTTCCTCTCTTTGTTATCTCCGCAGGAAGTCTTAGCCAGTATATGCCACTCTTGTCTCTATAGAAAAATTCCTTCCTAAGCTGGACATACTCAGAAAGCCTCACACCGCTATAGAGGAGAAGACTATAAACGCGTTCGTATTTTGTATCTCTTACTGTCTGGAAAATCCTATCAAGCTCTTCTTTGCTAAGAGCCTTTGGGCTTTTTTGAGGCTTTGAACCAGAAAGGTCATCTCTTATCTCTTCCAAAACCGATTCTAATTCCGAGTAGTGTTCTTTACTCAGCCATCCTCTTCTAAAGGCAAACTTATAAAAGTGCTTTATAGCGGACAGGTGAGTAAGGAGAGAGGAAGTAGAGAGGTTAGAGGAGTCAACATAAGAAAACAGCTTTCTGGGTTCAATCTCAAGAAGACTTACTTTCTCACCTAAGTGCTTTTGAAGAGACCCAAGACACATAGTGTATGTAGTTACAGTCCTCTGGCTCTTTGTCCTGCTAAGGCTTTTAACCCATAGGTCTAAAAGCCTATCCATAGTTCTATTAATTTTATTCCTTATACGTCGGGTGCGAAATTAAGACCATACGTAAGCCCTCCTAAAAAAGCTCTAGCCAATAGCATAAGCATACAAGTAGCTAAGCAAAGTTATACCTTTACACCACCTACTTACAAAATTCAAACCGCACCTATTACCTCCTCCACTACCTGCCTCAATGCCTTGTCCTCCTTTGCATCGCATATCAACACACCATCTACTCCACGATAACCCCTTTCACCGTAAACCTCACTACTACTTACCAGATAGGGACTGTTTCAAAATTTGTGTAAATTCTACCACACCTCATAGCCTACCCTCAAAAAGAATTATCAGCTGGGCATATATCATCTCCCAATCCCTCAAAGGCTTCTCACACTTCTCCTCTAAGTCCATCACTACCCCATAACAAACCTTCAGTAAAGCCTCATCCGTTGGAAATATCTTCTTGCCATATATCACCTTCCTTATCTTGCTGTTTATACTCTCTACAAAGTTCGTCGTCTCTAACATCCTCCTTATCTCATAAGGATACTTGTAAAAGGTCAATATATCCTCAAGCTCTCTTTCCCAGTCCTTCACTACCTGTGGATACTCTACTTGGTATTCCCTCTTAAACCTCTCAAAGTTCTCCTTCGCTTGCATCTGCGTGGAGGACATGTATATTGACCTCAATGCACTGGCTACTCCCTTCCTGTCTTTGTATTTGACCTTCTTTAGGCTGTT
>JAXSNY010000103.1:0-2117 GCA_037925365.1 Aquificaceae bacterium | reverse complement strand
CCTGCACCAGTCATCTCTCTTAAGGTCTTTACCATCTCCGCACTTATCATGCTTACTCCTCCTCTGCACCTTTGTCAATGTATTCGTATTTCTCAGACATCTCCATAGCCTTCTCAAAGAGCACTTTCTCTTCTTCCTCAACCGCGATGACCCTTCTCCTTGGCACTTCAATTGCAGCCTCTCCAAGGCTTTCCCTTCTCTGCTTGCCCTCAAGTACTGCATCCGCAATCTTTGAGGTAAGGAGCTTTATAGACTTTATTGCATCATCGTTTCCTGGAACAGGGTAGTCTATCAAGTCTGGGTCGCAGTTGGAGTCCGCAATGGCTACCACAGTTATGCCCAGCTTTTTAGCCTCCTGGACCGCTATGGCTTCTCTCACTGTGTCCACAACCCAGATGATGCTGGGTAGCCTTTCCATGTTTACTATGCCACCATACAGCTTTCTGAGCCTTTCCATCTTTCTCTTTAGTTCTCTTACCTCCTTCTTAGGAAGCACATCAAAGACACCTTCCGCTTCCATCCTCTCAAGGGTATGGAGCTTAAGGATACTTTTACGGACAGTCCTAAAGTTGGTAAGAAGCCCACCTACCCATCTTTCGTTCACGTATGGCACGCCAGCCCTTTCCGCCTCTTCCTTTATCACATCCTTTGCCTGCTTTTTTGTGCCCACAAAGAGCACCTCCGCACCCTGTGCCACGCTGTCCGCTATAAAGTGATAGGCTTGCTCAAGGAAAACCACCGTTTTGTTGAGGTCTACGATGTGTATACCGTTACGCACACCGTAGAGATAGGGTGCCATCTTGGGGTTCCATCTGCCCTTTGAGTGTCCGAAGTGGACACCAGCTTCTAAAAGGTCTCTCATAGAAACTACAGCCATATTTTCCTCCTTGGGTTTTGCCACCCTTTCCCAAAACCCTTTCGGGTCAACCCAGTCGGGAAAGGTGCGGTCTTGGAAAAATTATAACATAAGCTGTTCCCTGCTAAAGCGGTAGACCCTCTTACAAAACTTACAGACCACTTCCGCAGGACCCTCGCTTAGTATATCTTGGAGCTCCTCCTCTTGCAAAAGCATCAGGCTCGAGCGGGCTATCTCCTCACTGCAGGGGCAGTAGTATTCCACCTCCTTGAGACCTATGAGCCTTGGTTCCATATCCTTGAGTATTTCAATTGCAATTTCCTCTGGTCTTTTGCCTAAAAAGGAGAGGTTTCTTAGGTTTTCCTCTATAAGGTCAATGCTTCTTTGAGAAACTCCAGAAAGCACTTGCACAAGATAAGCCTTTGCTTGAGCTCCTGCTGAGGTAAATTCCAAGTGCATATCCAAATAGGTTTTTGTTTGTTCTGATTGCTCAAAGTAAAAGGAGAGTGCCTCCTTTAGGTTTCTACCCACCACGGGGACTATGCTTGTGTAAGGCACGCCAAGCCTTAGCTCTTTTACTACGGTTAAAGCTCCAGAAGCCCAACCTTCTTGTGGGTCGCCTTCTATAAAGCCTCTCACCCTTCCCTTTCCGTCCGCCTCTGAGACTACAACTCCATAATCTGTTTGCACCTTAAAAAGCACTTTTTGTTCTGTTGCGTGTTTTACGAGAGAGCTCAAAAGTAAAGCGGACATTATGGCATAACCCATAAGCTCCGCCCTTTGACCTTCCAGGTCATGTATTCTCTTGGCAACCGTCACTGTATGGTTTGCCTGCAAGGTATAAACCCTTATAAGTTCATCCCTTGGCACGGAGACCACCATGTAGTCTCTGTCTTGGAAATATAGCCTTAGGTCTTCTCTGGTCTGTGCGTCAAGGTCTCTATACATGAGTTTAAAATATAAGCCTGTGGGTGTGAAAATACTAACCTATCATAATGTGGGCAAGCCTCCAAAAGAGGCAAGGCTAAAGACTCTTTTTGTAAGCAAAGAACAATTGAGTAGACAGGTGCGTTTGCTTAAGTTCTTAGGCTTTAGCTTTTTAAAGACTCAAGACCTAATACCCAATAGAAGCACTTCAAGAGGCGTTTTGCTTACCTTTGATGATGCCTATATGGACTTTTGGTATTTAGCCTTGCCTATTTTCATAGAACATTACCTCAGATGCCTTATCTTTGTCCCTGTTGGGCTTGTGGGCGAATAT
>JAXSNY010000102.1:0-2135 GCA_037925365.1 Aquificaceae bacterium | reverse complement strand
TATACGTTTACACGAAAGCGCGCAACACCGGGCAGTGAGTAGGAGGTGTCCGTCTCTCCCAGCTCCTCAAACTCCGCAAGCTTCCTGCGATTTTTACCAAGGACTTCGTTGAGGAACATTTCCATGACCCTTTCATCTATAACAGGAAAATCATCCAACCTCTGGAGTTTCTTTTTCAGTCTTATTACAGGTGGAGATGCTGTTTTTAAATGTATATCCGATGCACCAAGCTCTACCGCTCTCTTAAGTATCAACTGGAGCAAGCCCAGCTACCTCCCTTACTTTTTTTTCTATCTCATTGGCAATCTCGGGGTTTTCCATAAGAAACTTCTTTGCCTGCTCTTTGCCCTGCCCCAGCCTTATATCACCGTAGCTATACCACGCACCGCTTTTGTTTATAAATTTTAGCTCGCTTGCCATGTCTATAAGGTTGCAGAGTTTACATATACCCTCTCCATAAAGCACGTCAAACTCCGCTTCTTGGAAGGGGGGTGCAAGCTTGTTTTTTACCACCTTTACCCTTACCCTGCTACCCGTTTTCTCTCCGCTATCTTTTACGTCTCCTATCCTTCTCACATCAAGCCTCATGTCCGCAAAGAACTTGAGTGCTCTTCCGCCAGGCGTGGTCTCTGGGTTTCCAAACATTACACCTATTTTTTCTCTAAGCTGGTTTATAAAGATTATAGTAGTGTTAGCTTTGTGTGCCATACCCTTTAGCTTTCTGAGTGCTTGAGACATGAGCCTTGCCTGTTTACCCACATGAGCTTCACCTATTTCACCCTCCAGCTCATCCTTTGGAACAAGGGCGGCCACAGAGTCTACCACTATGACATCTACCGCATTGCTCGCTATGAGGCTCTCCGCTATCTCAAGAGCCTGCTCTCCATAGTCTGGCTGGGATATGTAGAGGTTTTCCGTGTCCACTCCTATCTTTTCCGCATACTTGGGGTCAAGGGCATGCTCTGCGTCTATAAAGACCGCTATGCCTCCTCTCTTTTGTGCTTCCGCTATTATATGAAGGGCAAGTGTGGTTTTCCCAGAGGACTCTGGACCAAATATCTCAATAACCCTTCCCTTTGGTATACCACCTATGCCTGTGGCTATATCAAGAGCAAGAGAGCCTGTAGGTATAACATCCACCTTTACCTTTTCCGCATTTTTGAGAGGCATTATAGAGCCTTTGCCAAACCGCCTCTCTATACTTGTAAGAGCATTTTCTAAAGCCTTCCTTTTCTCAAGAGACTCCTTCTGGACTTCTTCTATCATATGCGTCTCCTCTTAATATTCTACCACTCTTGGCACTACAAAGAAACTCCCTTCCGCCTCTGGTGCCTGCTCCAAAACCAGTTGAGGGTCAAAGTCTTTTAAAGACTCATCCTCTCTCATAGGTGTCTCCTCAAAAGGCAGAGTAAAGGGTTCTACCTCAGAGGTGTCAACCTCTTGGAGCTGTTCCACAAAATGCAGGATGCTTGTAAGCTGTTTCTCAAAGTATTCCTTCTCTTCCTCCGTTAGTCTTAGCCTTGCAAGATGGGCTATCTTCTCTACCATAAAGATAGAATATAACAGAGTCTCTTAATTTTTTCCACCCTTTGGTAAGAGCTCCCTTATGAGGAGAAGAAATATAGCGGTGCTTATGCTGGCATCTGCCAAGTTAAAGGCAGGCCAAGAAAGACCTCCATAGGAAAGATATATAAAGTCTCTTACATGACCCAGAAAAACCCTATCGTAGAAATTCCCAAGAGCACCCCCGCCCACCATACCCATAAGAACTGGAACAAATATGCTCTTAACCCTTATGGCATACAAAAAGGTTATAACAAGAGCAATCAGAGGAGTTATAAAAAGGACGGGAATCCTTACAATATCTGGTGCGTCCGCAAGAAGTCCAAAGGCTATGCCCCTATTGTGGACAAGCACAAGATGAAGAAAGGGCAAAAGGCTTATGTCCCTCTCTTTGAGAAAGGATTCTGCAAGGTTTTTGCTAATGAGGTCAAGGCTTAGCACCGTGAGGACACTTAGCACATATATTAGAGCAATCTTTCTAAAGCCTTTTTCCATAACTCTTCAAGCTCTTCCAAAGGTAGTTCTAAAAGGCTTTCGTCGTTATTTGTTAAGGTAAAAGACCTCTTCTCCTT
>JAXSNY010000101.1:0-2190 GCA_037925365.1 Aquificaceae bacterium | reverse complement strand
CATATTTGGAGAACATCTTTTTGGAATACGAAGATAAGGACTGGGCGGAGAAAATACTAAACAGACAAGATTTTAAGAATTGGGTCATAGAGCTTTTTAGCCTGCCAGGAGTTAACTTTCTTGAGATTAAAGCTAAAACCCTTACCTTTGCTTGGCATTTAGGTGGAATGAGTAGGTTCAAAAAGGTTGTGAAAAAAGAGGATGTCCTCTCCGCTCTTAAGATATTGGTGGACATAAGCCAAGGGATAAACTCAATGCCCTCTGCAAAAGTCTACAAGGAAAACCTTAGGAATTGGCTTACGCTAAAGCTCCCTGTCTTGACTACCCTTTTCCTTATAACAGTTGGCTTTGCAGGAGGCTTTTACAGATACAAACCACTTTGCTACCATGAAATACTGCTTGTAGGTTTTAAGGTCTTGACGCCTATAATCATTCTCTACACTGCTCTTGTGTTGTTTCTTGTGGGTGCTCCTACTCTTGGTCAAAGGGTAATCCTCAAAACCCTATTTGTATGCCTTGTTTGCACTCCCTTTATAAGCCTTTTCTTCCTCATGTGGCTAAATGGACGCTTTGACAGCTCTGAGCCAGAGGTTATAAGGGACACCATCGCAAGGAAATACTACCTAATAAGGGGTGGGCATAGGATATTGCTTGCGGAGCTTCACAAAAACCGATGGTGTGATAGTTTAAGTGTCTCTGAAGGCTTTTATATTAAGGCTAATGTCGGGGACAAGGTGGAGTATGCGGTCAAGAAGGGCTTTCTTGGTGTCCCGTGGCTGTATAGGGGGTTAACGCTCGTAGAATGAAATAGGTCATAAACTTTTGCACAAAAGCCTTACTTGGCTTAAAATAGTAGCCCACTATGGGTATAAAAAAGGTAGACAGGAAGGCTTTTCTTAACCTGTTGGAGGCTGTGTTTTTTGTAGATTTCATAAAGGGTCTTTCTGTGACCCTCACAAACCTTTTCAGAAAGCCTATAACCACCAACTACCCTATAGAAAAGCTCACACCACCCAAGCGATACAGAGGAGCTCACGGACACTTTGTGTGGGACGGCACAGAGCCAGATTCTCTAAAGGCTATAGAGAAGTTTATGAGCTACGAAAAGGGTAAAAGCAGGTGCGTTGCCTGTTATATGTGTCAGACCGCCTGTCCTATGCCAACCCTTTTTAGAATAGAGGCGGTGCAGATGCCTGACGGCTCAAAAAAGGTGGTGCGTTTTGATATGAACCTGCTTAACTGTCTCTTTTGTGGTCTTTGTGTAGATGCCTGTCCTGTAGGCTGTCTTACCATGACAGACCTTTATGAGCTGGCGGGATACACAAGGAGGTCTGCGGTCCTTAGGATGGATAGACTTGAGGAAAACGCCATAGATTGGAAAAAGAGAAGAGGCTCTGAGCCAGACCGTATTTGGATAGATGACCAGCAGAGAGAAAAACTCTGGGGGAAGATAGAATGGAATGGCTAATTTTTGCCTTACTTGCCTCTTGGGCGGTGGTTTCTGCCATGGGTGTGCTTTTTCTCAAAAACCCGGTTCATGCCATACTCTCCTTTATAAGCCTAATCCTTGCTATGGCTGGCATGTTCCTTCACCTTGGGGCGGAGCTTCTTGCAGGTTTGCAGTTGATAATATACGCAGTTGCCATAGTGGTCTTTTACGTGCTTGTTATTACCACCATACCTTGGGAGAAGGTAAAGAAGTTTGAGGGCTTCTACAAGAGGGAGTTTTTCTTTGGCTTTCCTCTTTTGCTGGGAAGTTTTGCACTCTTTGCTTACGCTATACTTAAGGGAAACTTTGCCAGCACAAGTCTTGCGGTCAAGGACAATGTAAAGGAGGTGGGAAAGAGCCTATTTTCCACTTACCTCTTTCCTCTTGAAGTGGCTTCTGTTATACTATTGACCGCTATGATAGGAGCCATTCTTCTTGGGAGGAAAGAGGAGTGACTATAGAGAAGGCTTATCTTCTTATAAGCATCTTTTTGTTCCTTTCTGGTCTGCTTGGTGTCATCATAAGGAAAAACCTTATAACACTGCTTATAAGCACAGAGCTCATGCTGAACGGAGTGAACCTTGCCTTGGTTAGTGTAGACAGGCTCGTGGGTGGCATAGAAGGACAGGTTTTTGCACTCTTCATACTTGCGGTCGCTGCCTCGGAGGTTGCGGTAGGTCTTGGTCTTATAGTCGCTCTAT
>JAXSNY010000100.1:0-2269 GCA_037925365.1 Aquificaceae bacterium | reverse complement strand
AGATTCTACCCACTGGCACATAGCCAAACTCCTCGTCAAAGCCATCTACCAAAAGCTCCAACTCTTTCCCAATAAGCTCTTGGTTTTTCCTAAGGGTTATCCCTTCCTGAATTCTTAGGAGCTCTTCCCTCCTTCTTTCCTTCTCTTCCTTTGAAACTGGGTCTCCCAAGGAAAAGGCATAAGTGCCTTCCTCTTGATAGTAGGTAAAGACGCCAACCCAGTGGAAGTGCCCCTCTGAAACAAAGTCCAAGAGCCTTTGAAAATCCTCTTCTTCCTCTGTGGGATAGCCCACTATAAAGGTTGTCCTCAGGACAGCCTGTGGCAGTTTTGTGCGAACCTTTTCTATAAGACCTCTTACAAAGCCCTCCTCATAGCCTCTTCTCATGCTCCTTAAGACCTTAGAGCTTATATGTTGCAGTGGCATATCAAAGTAAGGTAGAACCTTTTCTGAGCTTTGCATATAGTCAAGCAGGTCATCCTCTATCTCTGTGGGATAGAGGTATAGAAGTCTTATCCACCTAATGCCTTCCACCCTTTCAAGCTCGCTGAGTAGCCTTATGAGGTAGCCCTTTCCGTATAGGTCTCTTCCGTAGTAGGTGGTGTCTTGTGAGACTATGCAAAGCTCTTTTACGCCTTGACTTGCAAGGTATCTGGCTTCCTCTATTATTTCTTCAATAGGTCTGGAGCGGTGCTTTCCTCTTATCAAGGGTATGGCACAAAAGGAGCAAAGCCTATTGCACCCTTCTGCAATCTTTAGGTATGCGTAAGACTTGGGCGTGGTAAGCACTCTCTGAGTTTTTTCTTTCTTCTCCAATCCCAGAAACTCTACCACACTGTCCCAGCTCTCTGTTCCAAAGTAGGCAAGCACCTCTGGAATTTCCTTCTGAAGCTCTTCCTTATACCTCTGCACAAGACATCCCATAACTATAACCTTTTTGTCTTCCGCAAACTCTAAGATGGTTTCTATGGCTTCCCTTTTTGCCGGCTCAATAAAACCGCAGGTGTTTATAACTATCACATCCGCCTTTTTTGGGTCGCTAAGGAGCTTTGCACCACCCTCCTTTAACTTTCCAAGAAGCATTTCTGTGTCCACAAGGTTTTTGGCACAACCTAAACTTATCACACCTACTTTCATTACTCCTCCATATCAAGCTCAGAATCTACCCTAAAGACATTGGCGTTGTGAAAGGCGTCATACATGACATATTTTCTGTAAGGATTGTCCTTTAAGGCTTCTCTTATTTCATCTATGCTCTTGCCTTGCTTTTTGGCTTTCCTTATGTTCTCTCTGAGAAACTGCACATATCCGAGAGTAAAATCCACAGCGGACATGTCCATAGGCTCGTTGTGTCCACCAAGAATCACCTTTGCATCCATCTTCTTAATCTTATGCAGGGCCTCCAAAAGACCCTTTGAGCTCGCTCCCCTGTCTCCCATAAAGGGTATGCGATTATAGAGGACAAGGTCTCCTGTAAAGAGCACCTTTTCCGAGGGCATGTATACCACAAGGTCGTTGTCTGTGTGAGCTGGTCCCATGTATATGACTTCAAAGGTCTTTCCACCCACCTTGAGGGTGTATCTGTCCTCTACCACTATATCTGGTGGGACAAGGGCTACGCCTTTGAAAAGGTCGCCAAACCTCTGTTTTGCGTTCTCAAGGGCAAGCTGTGCCTCTCCTGATTGGTATAAGTCCATAAGCTTTTTGTGGGCTACTATCTTGGCTCCAAGCTCCTTGTAGGTTTTTGCTCCATACCAATGGTCAGGGTGGTAGTGGGTGATTATGGCGTATTTTATGGGTGCCTTCTTTACTCTCATTAGGTTTCCCACAAATTCCTTTGAGAGCTCTGGAGTGGACAGGGCATCTATCACAACCCAACCCTCCTCTGTTAACACCGCAAAGGCATTGGACATAAAGCCTCTATTTTCCATAGAGGGCAGGGCATCCACACCCCTAACCATATAAATGTCCTTTTGCACACTCCTTAGCTTCATCTCGGGCGCCATGGCGTAGGCAAGAAAAACAAGCACAAAAAGTAGCTTCATATATCTCATCTTTTTACCTCCTGCTATATGATTTTATTACTTTTCACGAATATGTTAACCATTTCCAACTCTTCTTGCGTTTGTATCACCAAGACCTTTACACTACTACCCTTTGAACTTATAACCTCTTGGTTTTTTCTGTTTGCCTCTTGGTCAAGCTCAACCCCAAGAAAGGCGAGCCTTTTGCAAAGCTCTTCTCTCACCTCTGGACTGTTTTCTCCTATAC
>JAXSNY010000099.1:0-2306 GCA_037925365.1 Aquificaceae bacterium | reverse complement strand
CTGCCATAGTGGGTGTGGGTATAACCTCCGCACTTCTTTCCGCTTTGATGAATAACCTACCAACGGTAATGACGGTAAACTTAGCAATAGGTGAGGCTGGGCTTGAGCCAAAAATGGCTGAGTTTCTCGCCCTTGCAAACCTTGTGGGAACAAACATAGGACCCAAGCTCACACCCATTGGCTCTTTGGCAACCCTCCTGTGGCTACATGTTTTGGATAAAAAAGGTATACGCATAGGCTGGTGGTATTACACTAAGGTAGGCTTTGTCCTAACCTTCCCCGTGCTTGTGGGAACACTTTTTGTCTTGTGGCTGTGTTTGGAAGTCCGTTAGTAGTGCATATTAGCTAAATGTTTTAGTGATATAAAATCTCTTAAACCTACCACCTTTCCCACCACCATAACCGCAGGTGGCTTTACCTCTGGAGGATTTTCAGAAAGTTCTCCAAGGTTTGTTACAACAACCCTCTGTTCTGATGTTGTTCCCCTTTCTACAAAAGCGGTAGGTTCATCTGGCTCCCTACCCACTTCTATAAGCCTTCTTGCTATCTCCTGTCTGTTAGAAACCGCCATAAGAAAAACAAGAGTGTTTATTCCTTTGAGGCTTTCCCAGTCTATGCTTGAGTTTTTCTTTTTAGGGTCTTCATGTCCAGTTATAACCGCAAAGGAAGAAGAGATGCCTCTAAAGGTCAAAGGAATACCCGCATAGGCTGGGACTGCTATAGCGGAGCTTATACCTGGGACAATCTCAAAGTCTATGCCATGCTGGGCTAAGAACAGAGCCTCCTCGCCACCTCTTCCAAAGACAAAGGGGTCTCCACCCTTGAGCCTAACCACAATTTCCCTCGTATGAGCATATTGAAGGAGTAGCTCATTTATCTTTTCCTGCTCTATGGTATGCTTTCCGTCCTCTTTACCCACATACATTAGCTCACAGTCTGGTCTTGCAAGCAATAATACCTCAGGGTTTACGAGCCTGTCGTAGAGTATGACGTCCGCAGACCTTATGAGCCTGTAAGCCTTTAGGGTTAAAAGCTCTATATCTCCTGGACCTGCTCCCACAAGGTAAACCTTACCCATTTCCAAAAGCCTTTTCAAGTTCTTTGAGAGCTAATATCAGTCTTTCCTTTTGAGGAAATAATACCCTTAGCACTCCTTCTTCAAATAAGGCTTTGGCTGTGGTTCGCCCAACAGCAAGTATAAGGACATTGTTGGTCATCTTTTGTGCCAGCTTCCTGTTTAACTCTCTTTCCTTTGCCCTTTGGAAGAGGTTTTTTACCTGAAAGGCTGAGGTAAAAATAACTGCGTGGTAATGGTCTTTTAGAAACCTGTCAATAAAAGCGTCTATTTTTTCTTCATCTGGGATATATCTATAAACCCACACCTTTAGCAAAACCCCACCACCTTTTAGAATGTGTTTTTCAAGCTCTGGCATCTCTTCTCCATACATCTGGACAAAAACGCATCTACCTTCTATAGGTTCAAGGAGACTTATAAAATCCCTTGTGTGGTCCACCGTTTGAAAATCTTTAAAATTCTCTTCCAGCAAGACCTTTCTTGTCTTGTATCCTCTGGCAAATATCCTGCCCTTCAGCATGAGGTCTTTAATCTCCTTAAAGTCTTCTCTTTTCCTTGCTATCTGAAAGACCCTCTTTGCCCCTTCGCCAGTGGTAAATAGGAAATAAGAAGGTTTAAGTAGCAAGGCATTTTCAAGGGACCTATTCACCTCTTCCTCTGGCAAATACTCTATCCTTACCAAATCCTCAAGCACTGGAATACCACCGTGCTGAGCTATGTATTCCGCTATGTCCTCAGCCCTTCTGGTTGCACAGATGCCTACCCTTTTACCCTTTAACATGCTCATGGGTCACAGCCCCCTTGACTTTTATAGCTACAGGTGTTAGCTTAAGGTCTGGCTCTTTTGAAATAGGGTCAATCTTGTCTCCTGTAAGAGCATTAATAATGCTTCCATGCTTCAAGCCATAACCAAAAGGAGCGAAAAGATGTCCCTCTTTTATACCTCCAAATCTTACCCTTAGCTTCACCTTTCCATGCTCAGAGGCAAGCTCAACAAACTCACCCTCTTCTATACCTAGCCTTTCTCCGTCTTCTGGGTTCATCAAAAGAAAGGGCTCTTCTTCACCCCTCAATAACTCCTCGCTCTTTCCCGTTCTCGTCATGGTATGCCACTGGTTCTTTGTCCTACCTGTCAAAAGGATAAATTCAAACTCTTCGTGTTTATAAACCGCAGGGTGCATCTTAGCCTTACCATCTTCCGTCTGAAATCTGAGGTCAGGATATAGCCACC
>JAXSNY010000098.1:0-2334 GCA_037925365.1 Aquificaceae bacterium | reverse complement strand
GGCTTTGTCAAGCAATTGTCTAAGGCTAACATATATGCTATGGCTTACAGAGAATGGGAGTATATGGATATTTTGAACTTTGAGGAGGTGAAAGATGCTTAGAAGTGATAAGGTTAAGAAGGGAATAGAGAGGTCGCCTCATAGGGCACTTCTCAGAGCCTGTGGGCTATCTGATGAGGATTTTGACAAACCTCTTATTGGCATAGCCAACTCTTACATTGACGTAATCCCAGGACATGTGCATTTGAGAGAGTTTGTCCAACCTATAAAGGAAGAGGTTCGCAAGGCGGGTGGTGTTCCTATAGAGTTTAATGTGATAGGTGTGGATGATGGCATTGCTATGGGGCATTACGGTATGCATTATTCTTTACCTTCAAGAGAGCTTATTGCGGACTCTATTGAAACAGTAGTGGAAGCTCACCAGCTGGATGCTCTCATATGCATACCTAACTGTGACAAGATAGTGCCCGGTATGATTATGGCGGTTGCAAGGCTAAACATCCCTGCCATTTTCATAAGCGGTGGTCCTATGCTTGTTGGAGAGGTAAATGGCAAAAAAGTAGACCTCATAAGCGTATTTGAAGGCATAGGTCAGCTCAAGGCTGGGAAGATCACAGAAAGAGAGCTAAAGGTTATAGAGGAGCATGCTTGTCCTACTTGTGGAAGTTGCTCTGGTATGTTTACCGCAAACTCCATGAACTGTATTACAGAGGTTTTAGGTCTGTCTCTGCCTGGCAATGGCACTATTCCTGCGGTAGACCCAAGGAGAGAGCTCCTTGCCCGTAAGACCGCAAGGCAGATAATGGAGCTACTTAGAAGAGATATAAGACCGAGAGACTTGCTAACACAAGAGACCTTTGACAACGCCTTTGCGGTAGATATAGCTATGGGAGGGTCATCCAATACCATATTGCATCTTTTGGCTATAGCAAGGGAGGCAGGCGTTGAATACGACCTTGCACGCATAAACGAAATATCAAAGAGAACACCCAATATATGCAAAATATCACCCGCATCTCATTACCACATACAAGACCTTGACAATGTAGGTGGAATGCCTGCCATACTCAAAGAGCTTATAAGAGGTGGATATCTACCCTACCCAGATAGACCAACGGTAAGCCTCAAGACCTTTAGAGAAATAGCCCAAGAAGCACCCGATGCGGATGGTGAAGTCATAAGGAGAATAGAAGAGCCATACTCCAAAGAAGGTGGCATAGCCATACTCTTTGGAAACCTCGCACCAGAAGGTGCTGTGGTAAAGACCGCAGGAGTTGACCCTAATATGTTGGTTTTTAGGGGCAAAGCCATATGCTTTGACTCAGAAGAGGAAGCCATAGAAGGCATACTTGGAGGTAAGGTAAAACCAGGTCATGTGGTGGTTATACGCTACGAAGGACCAAAGGGCGGACCTGGTATGAGAGAAATGCTTTCACCCACCTCTGCTATAATGGGTATGGGTTTGGGAGATAAGGTTGCACTTATAACCGATGGTAGGTTTTCTGGTGGCACGAGGGGGGCTTGTATAGGACATGTTTCTCCAGAGGCTGCGGCAGGAGGACCTATAGGGATAGTGCAAGAGGGTGATGAGATACTTATAGACATTCCCAACAGAAGGTTGGAGCTTCTTATATCAGAGGAAGAATTTAAGAGGAGGATGGAAGGCTTCCGTCCTAAGCAAAAGCCTATAAAAAGCTCGTGGCTCAGAAGGTATGCGAAGTTTGTCTCCTCCGCTTCAAGGGGTGCTATCCTTGAGGCGTGATATAATTTAGGGCATGAAGCCTATTCTTGACCTACTGCCCTTTTTGCTTTTCCTTGCAGTGGTTCTTGCCAGCATAGCGGGTGGGGACATACTTAAGTTCATAGGAGGTTTAGCCATGGGTTTTTCACCTCTAATAGTTATAGCCATTGTAGTAATCATATTTCTTGCCACTGCGGTGAAAATAGTGCCAGAGTATCAAAGGGCGGTTATCTTCAGGCTTGGAAGGGTAATAGGAGCAAAAGGACCTGGTCTTTTTATACTTATACCCATAATTGACAAAATGGTAAAGGTAGACCTCAGAACCGTCACCATGGATGTGCCTACTCAGGACATAATCACCAGAGATAATGTGTCTGTTAGTGTGGATGCGGTGGTCTATTTTAGAGTGGTTGACCCTGTGAAGGCTATAGTCCAAGTTGAAAATTACCTATATGCTACCTCTCAGATAGCACAAACTACTTTAAGAAGCGTGTGTGGTGCTGCAGAGCTTGATGAACTACTTTCTGAAAGGGAAAAGCTAAACCTTCAACTACAGGAGATAATTGACAGACAAACAGACCCTTGGGGTGTAA
>JAXSNY010000097.1:0-2379 GCA_037925365.1 Aquificaceae bacterium | reverse complement strand
ACGCCTTAGTCAATTACATATACCAGACTGCGGGTGAGTTGAGGAATATGGTGAAGGCGAGGGACATAATAGCTGGTGTGTACGTATACTTTATAGTGCTTGCGGGGTTTGTTTCCTTTCTTTCTGCAGTATGGTTTGGCAATCTTGTGGCAAGATACATTAGCCTACCTCTTGAAAGGCTCTCACAGAAAGCTGGCGAGTTAGCAAGGGGCAACTTTGAGGTCAAGGTGGAAGTGCCTCAGACAGGGGACGAGGTGCAAGAGCTTGCAAGCAGTTTTCTAAGGATGAAAGAGGAGTTAAAGAAGTTATACCAAAGACTAAACAAGGAAAAGGAAATTCTTTTGACTCTCTTTGATGCCCTACCTGTGGGTATAGTGTTTATATCAAAGGATGGTGAAAGGTTTCATAACAAAACCTACGAGGAGCTTGCAAAGAAAAGCAACCTAAGACAAAGCCTTATTGAGCTTGACCTTGGAAGGGTAATGGTTTACGAAGACCTTGAGGCGGTTATTCTTGCGGAACGCTTTAAGACCTGGCAGATGGCGGTAAAGAGGATAGCCCATGAAATAAAAAACCCTCTCACACCCATAAGCCTAAACCTTGAAAGGCTTATAAGGTCTCTGCAAAAGGGTCAGTGTGATATGGAGCGTGTGGCACAGATGGCTGAGCTTATGCTCCAAGAGATTCAAAGGGTCAAAAAAACCATTGACCAATTTAGAAGTCTCTCCATAGATACAGAGCCTCAGTTTAAGGATGTGGACTTGGGAGATTTGCTTAGGCAGGTCTCAAAGCTCTATGAGGGTCTTTCCATAGAGGTATATGGTTCTTTGAAGATAGCAGGCGACGAAAGGCTACTAAGAGACATGTTCTTCAATCTTTTTAACAACAGCCTTGAGTGGGGTGCAAAGAGGGTGTGGGTTGAGTTAAAAGAGAAGGTGATAATCTACAAAGATGACGGGGTGGGTATAGAGGAAGGAAAAGAAGAGCTCATTTTCATGCCATACCACTCGGAAAACCCACAGGGTATGGGTCTTGGTCTTGCCATAGTAAGGCATATAGCGGAGCTACATGGTTGGAAGGTCAAGGCTCTTCCAAGCAAAGATGGCTTTTATATGCTTGTGGAACTGAGTCCAAGAAAGGGCAGTATCTGAAGGACTCTTATGAGGTGGTTTTCCCATATGACCTCTAACTCTTCTTTTACCGCCTTTTCCTGGTCTTCTTGGCTTAGGCTTTTAAAGCTTTCAGACTTTACGCCTCTTTCGTGCAAAAGGAGAGGGACAAAGACCTTTCCCATGGCATAGAAGACAAAGGCAAGCTCTATATCTGAAAGTTGTGGGCAGCCATTGAAGGTCTTGTAGGTCTTTATTCCAGCCCAGTTGGTCCAATAACGCACCTCTAGGTCTTCTACCCTCTTTTCGTAGCCTCCCACATACATGGAGATGAGAGCCTTTAGAAGCCTTTCTTCCCTTTGAGGATATAGGCTTGAAATTTCTTGTGCCAATTTGTCCACATCCCTTGAGCTTATAAGCTCGTAGTCCCTTAGAAACTGCTCCTTCCAGTTCTCATACCTTATAAACTCCTGATGGGGAACTTTCAACCTGTCTCCTCCGACCTTTCATACTCAGGACACTCAAGGCTTGAGGGGTCTACTTGAGGCAGGACCTCCCTTGTATCTGTATGATAGCCACAAACAAAGCACTCAATGGAGACCGCATATCCCACATGCATATGACCTATGTCCCATCCGCAGAGAGGGCATTCACCCTCTCCAGCCTTAAGAAGTTCCATAAGCCTGTTTCCGTTCCTTAAACCACCCTGCACCTTTTTTACCCTATCTATGGCTTTTTGCACCTCGTCGCTGTTCCACTCAGAGCCACACTCAAGACAACGGTATTCCGCATAACTACCTTCCCTTATAAGCCTTATCACCTTGTTAGAACCGCACCGGTCATCTATGCAGACCTCCCCTATGAGCTTTCTTCCCAGCTTGTCCAATATGTTTCTAAAGTCCTCCTGTGTCAGCTTCATAGGCACATCATAAGCCTTGTAGCCACAGCATTGGCATTCCGCCTCCACTCTTGGATAGGGCTCTTCGTATTCACAGACCCTAAGTGCTATCCTTTTGCAATAAGGACATAGTTCAAGATGGGTTATACAGACCATGTCTCTCCTCCTTCGAAATATTTTTAAATCTGATAAATGTTCCTACTTGTCTTTCAACAGGGAGCATCTCTGCTGCTGTCATCAAACCCGCCTTTATAATCATTGATGCAGGTATAGTCTCATAAACCTGATCCCTTATCTCTACTGTTCTGCATTCACTATCACCACACACATCGCAGCATCTGCTCTTTCCCGTCATAGCACCGAGCCACTCCT
>JAXSNY010000096.1:0-2380 GCA_037925365.1 Aquificaceae bacterium | reverse complement strand
TGCTCATGATAAATGATTCAACTACTAAACCATGTCTGAAAGCAGGATAGAAAAGGCAATAAAGCTCATAAAAGATCTATCGCAGGAAGACTATAAGCGACTCAAGAGGAGCTTTGGCATCGGTTTATATCTTTTTAACCTTTTGAAGTACAGCCTTGAGCCCTCATACCTTGAAATGTTAAAGGATTTTGACAAACTTCCCTTTGAAAAGCAAAAGGCTATTCTAAGGAGCATTGAGGATAGGCTAAAGCATCCTTTACCTACCCTTGAGGTAGACTTCTCTAAGGTGGAGAAAAAACCAGTAGAAGCCTTCTTTAAGTCTGTGGATAAACTAAAGACACTTGATGAGAAGGAGAAGAATACTCTCAAAACCTTTGGAATAAAAGACCTTTATTCCGCCCTTTGGTTTGCTCCTTTGAGGTATGAGGATAGAAGGCTTATATACACCGTAAAGACCTCAAAGCCTGGACAGAAGGTAGCTCTAAAGGTCAAGGTGGTTGCCACAGGTTATGACCCACAGGAAAAGTATCCCGCTTGGGTTTTGTGTGAGGATAGCACTGAAAGTCTCTATTTGAGGTTTCGCTACAAGGATAAAAAAGCCCTTTATAGTTTTAAAAAAGGGCAGGAGCTTATAGTCTACGGAAAAATAAAGGAGTTTGCAGGCGAGAAGTATATGGTTCATCCTGAGTTTTTAAAAGATACAGAAGTTGGGCGGGTCTTACCCTTTTACTATATAAGAGTTGAAGGGGACTTGAAGACCATATCCGCAGGGAAAAGACACGAAAGAATAAGAAGCATTCTCTACAAACTTTCCGAAACCGCAAAGTATATACCTGAATATCTTCCCGAGTGGGTCTTAAGAGAAAGAAACCTTCCACCTATTGGAGAAAGCCTATACCTTTTACATAGACCAGTGGGGTTTTCCGAGGAAGACCTAAACAGCTTTTCCACTCCTTTTCAAAGAAGGCTCATATACGAGGAGCTTTTCTTGTTTCAGCTTTCTTTACATCTTATAAAGTCTCGGGTAAAGAGCCAGCCTGCCATAGCCCTCAAAGAACCAGAGAGGCATATTGAGGAATTTTTAGCCTCTTTACCCTTTAAACTCACCCAGGCTCAAATTAAGGCTATAAGGGAAATACTGGCGGACATAAAGGAAAACAGACCTATGAATAGGCTTTTGCAGGGTGATGTGGGAAGTGGAAAGACGGTTGTGGCTATGGCTATAGCTTACGCCTTTGCAAAGGAAAGTTATCAAAGTGCCATAATGGTCCCTACGGAAATATTGGCACTTCAGCATTATGAAAACTTTAGAAAGTTTCTTGAGCCTCTTGGGGTTCATGTGGGTCTTTTGACTGGGTCTGTAAAGGGTTCTAAGAGAAAAAGCGTGCTTTTCCATACAGAAAGGGGGAACATCAAGGTGCTTATAGGCACTCATGCCTTAATTCAAGAGAGTGTAGAGTTTCATAGGCTTGCCTTCGTGGTGGTGGACGAACAGCATCGCTTTGGTGTTATGCAGAGGAAACTTCTTCTGGAAAAGGGTAAAGGCTATTATCCTCACAGCCTTGTAATGAGTGCCACGCCTATACCAAGAACCCTTGCCCTTTCCTTGTATGGAGACCTTGACCTCTCAGTAATAGACCAACTGCCTTCTGGTAGAAAGCCAGTCATTACAAGGCTTATTTTTGAGTCAGAATTTGGTAAGGTATTACAAGCTGTTAACGAAGAACTTTCAAAGGGAAACAAAATCTACGTTATCTATCCTCTCATTGAGGAGTCTGAAACCTTAGCCTTGAAATCCGCAGTAAAGGAATACGAAAGGTGGAAAAGCCTTTTTCCAGACAGGGAAGTGCTTTTACTTCATGGAAAGCTAAAGGATGAGGAGAAGAGAGAGGTTATGGAAAGGTTCAAAAGCACTGGTGATATACTTGTGGCTACCACTGTGGTAGAAGTGGGTGTGGATGTGCCATCCGCAACTCTTATGGTTATAGAGTCCGCACACCGCTTTGGACTTTCTCAACTTCATCAACTTAGAGGAAGGGTAGGAAGGTCAAACAAGCAGGCTTACTGCTACCTTCTTGTGCCAGATGAGCTAAAAAAAGACCAAGATGCTATGAAAAGGTTAAGGGTTGTGGTAAGGTCTAATAACGGCTTTGAGATTGCAGAAGAAGACCTAAAGCTAAGAGGTCCTGGAGAGTTATTGGGTGTTTCTCAGTCGGGATACTTTGGCTTTATGACCGCAAACCTTGCCAGAGTTCAAGATAGGGTTATGCTTGAGCTTGCAAAGGAAGACGCAAAGAGGACTCTTGAGGAAGACCCAAACCTTGAAAAATACATGGACTTAAGGAAGGTTCTCATACACAGATACGGTGATAAGATAGGT
>JAXSNY010000095.1:0-2411 GCA_037925365.1 Aquificaceae bacterium | reverse complement strand
CCAAAACCTCCCTTACTTCCCTTGTAATTTCCTCAGATAGCCTGCCTTCTGGAACATAGTCAAGTATAACCTCCCATAGGCGAGGGTCTATCTCAAGCAAACGGTTTATTCTGCTCTTCCTTTTCTTGTAAAGCAGGTTGTAGTATCCATCATCGCTATGACATAGCCTATAGCTTATAAGCTCTATAAACTCTCTTAGGAACTTACGCCTTGTAGAAGTTTTGTAGTAGTGCATAGCAGAAAATAACTCTTCCAGCCCTATGGTATGTATAACTCTTTTAGAAAGACCCTTTTCCTTAAATATAGATATAATCTCCTTTATCCAAAGGTAGTAGTCCCTTTCGTTAAGTTTTTTAACCTGCATCATGTCCATATGTATTACCTCTCGCTCTTAGTATAAATTATCCAACCCATCCTTAACTGCCAGTTTAAAATTCCGCGTGTCATGCATGGCTATTTACATGTAAGGGGAGTGATAATACACGAGTATAATTTGCCAATTGTAGGGACACTCTTCTGGGAAATATTTTTTTTCCTAAGCTTTATATCTCCTTCCAAATCTTTTATCACCAGCTTCTTCGCTTTTTTCCACGCATGGTTTTTTATTAGATCGTCAATCCTCTTCTCCAGACTTGGATTATTTTTCAATAGCTCTCAAGTCCTCTGTTTGAGTTATGATAGTTTTTAACCACTTGCTCCCACCTTGAGAATACTGCCTATAATTCTGAAGCTTATAGATATGAGCCAGTATTATCGCCAATCTTTCTACAACTTCTTGCTCTGTCCTTCTGAAGCCCACCTGTTAAAATTTTATGACAACTCAAGCATCCTTATTATAGGTCTCCTTGCCTTTTCAATTATATCTTCTGGTAGCACCACCTCGTTTATCTCTTCCTTTAGCGTTTGGTAGACCTTCGGTAAAGTTATGCCTTTCATGGTGCAACAGTAAACAGTCCCGCAGTAGTTCATAGACTCTGGGAATATATATTCTTTGTTGGGGTTTTTCTTCATGAGAGTGTGCTTTAGACCTACTTCTGTGATAACTATTACTTTGTCTGCCTCGCAGGTGGTGGCGTAGTTGATTATCTGAGAGGTAGAGCCCACAAAGTCCGCAATTTCTATAACCTTTGGATGGCACTCAGGGTGCACCGCTACCTTGGCATCTGGATATAGCTCCTTTAGTTTTTGAACTTCTCTTGCGGTAAACTCAAAGTGTGGAGGGCAAAAGCCTTGCCATATGATAAACTCCTTGTCTGGCACATGCCTTTTGACCCAGTTTCCAAGGGCTTGGTCGGGGATAAAGATTATCTTTTTGGACTGGAGCTTTTGAACTACCTTTATGGCGTTGGCAGAAGTCACGCACACGTCAGAGACCGCTTTTACGTCCGCATTGGTGTTTACATAGGCAACCACTTCCGCATCTGGATGTTTTTCCCTTAGCCTTAGCACATCCTTTGCAGTTATCATATCCGCCATAGGACAACCAGACTCTGGGTTAGGATGAAGAACCTTCTTTGTAGGGTTTACTATCTTTGCAGTCTCGCACATAAAACGAACACCACAGAAGACTATTATGTCCGCATCTGTTTGGCTCGCTTTACGAGAGAGCTCCAAAGAGTCTCCCACAAAGTCCGCAATGTCCTGCACCTCTGGTCTTTGGTAGTAGTGGGCAAGGATAACCGCATTTTTCTCCTTTGCAAGCCTACGAACCTCTTGTTGAAGCTCTTTTATATCCTCACCGCTTAGGTCAATTTCTTTTATGAGTTCTACCTGCACCATAAGTGAGATTATATTACCTGCCAAAGCTCGTGTTAAGATTTAAATCATATGGAGTTTGTGCTTGTTCGTATATTTCTGAGAGAAGATGACAAACTTGAGGGTAAGCCAGCATACAGAAGACTGCTGGAGCTATTAAAGGATTATGGAGTTGGTGGTGCTACAGTGCTTAAGTCCATAATGGGCTACGGGACCACTGGAGAGCTTCATTATGAGGGTCTTGAGGTGCTCTCATACAGCTTGCCTGTAGTGGTGGAGTTTGTAGAAGAGGAGCAAAAGGCTATGCAAGCCATAGAAAGGTTGCTTCAAAAAGCTAAGGTTGGTCTTATAACCCTTGAGAGGGCAGTCCTTTGGCATTCCTCTTAACCATAGCCATAGGTGGTGCGGTTGGTTCTGTTTTGAGATTTTTGGTTTCCAAGTTTATTCAAACAAGGGTAGGCGTTGAGTTTCCCGTAGGCACACTACTTGTTAATCTTTCCTCTGCCTTTTTGATAGGTTTTTTCTTTAGCTTTTTTGTTGAAAGGCTTGACCTTTCTCCAAACTTTAGGGCTTTGTTGATAACAGGTTTGCTTGGTGGATATTCTACATATTCCACGCTCTTTTATGAAGCATACTATATGCTTTTAAACGGTGAA
>JAXSNY010000094.1:0-2418 GCA_037925365.1 Aquificaceae bacterium | reverse complement strand
AGAAGGTCCTTTTTGGGTGTGGCTGGCTCACTTACAGGCAACTATATATATGTAAACCCCAATTACATAGACCTTGGGGCGGTAAGGAGGTTAAACACCTACGCTCAAACCCTCATCATAAGAAACACAAGCGGTTCAGAGCTTGAGTTCAACCTTTCGGTTGCGGGCAGTGGGCTCAGCATAAGGTCAGTAAACTGCTCTTGTAATCTGAATTATACTAATTCAAATGGTCTTTGTGTCCCAACTTGTAGTATTGATAGGGTTGACCCTCGTTATTGTCCTCCAGAAGAGTGGCCAATATCCAATCGTGCCTATAGATTGAGGCCTGGTGAGGTTTGCAGTGCGGTGGTTGAGTTTACACCTCCTATAGTCTCAAGTATGAATAGCTTCAATGGTGCGGTCATAATAGATACGCAGGCTCAAGCGGTAACTGTGCCACTATCTGCCAGAATGGATGTGCCACCTCCACCCGTTTCACAACCAGCTCCCTCCATAGGCTCTGGAGGTGGCGGTGGATGTTCTACGGGCGGAGCTAATCTCTTGTGGTTGTCCCTATTGCCAATATTTGCTCTTGTGAGAAAATTTATTAGAAGATGACGGGTTTGTCTTATAACTTTTTGAGGCGAAATAGGGTTGCCTTTTTAGAAGAGGGCGAGGGATACATAAGGGTCGCCCTTGCAGAAGAGGACCCATACTTGATGGAGCTCCTGGAGCGGGTCTATGGTAAAAGGATAGAGTATGAAATCACAACCCCGGAAAGGATAGAGGAACTTCTCAGGGACCCGGTTTTGACCCTTGAGGCGGAGAAGGATATCTTTGAATCGGAGTTTCTTGATGAAAAGAGGCTGGAAAACATAGCCTCTGAAGCACCTGTGGTCAAGTTTGTAAACGATACACTTGTTGAAGCAATAAGAAGAAAGGCTACAGATGTGCATATAGAACAGTTCGCTGAAGACCTTGAAGTGCGTTATAGGATAGACGGTGTTTTGCATACTATAAGAAAGTTACCCAAATACGCCGCACCTCCTATAGTTTCTCGTATAAAGATAATGGCAAGGCTCAACATAGCGGAAAAAAGGCTCCCCCAAGATGGGAAATTCTCCTTCTCCTTTGGAGGGCAGGATTACGATATAAGGGTCTCTACCCTACCCTCTGTTCACGGCGAGAGTGTGGTTATGAGAATACTTACCAGGGGTGAGGTATCCCTCAACCTTGACAACTTAGGCTTTTCCGTAGAGGATACAAAAAAAATAAGAAGGTTCATCAAAAAACCCTATGGCATGGTGCTGGTAACGGGTCCCACAGGTTCTGGTAAAACCACCACCCTTTACGCGGGTATAAAAGAAATAAACACGGGCGACAGAAAAATAATAACAGTGGAAGACCCCGTTGAATACAATCTGAGGGGTTTGGTGCAGGTTCAGGTAAACCCAAAAGTAGGTCTCACCTTTGCTACAGCCCTCAGAAGCATCCTCAGACAGGACCCGGACATCATAATGATAGGAGAGATAAGGGATAGGGAGACCGCAGAGATAGGTATTCAGGCTTCTCTTACGGGTCATTTGGTCTTGGCAACTCTTCACACCAACGATGCAGCAGGTGCCTTTGCAAGGTTAATGGATATGGAAATAGAAGAGTTTCTAATTGCTTCTTCTGTGATAGGAGTCATATCCCAAAGGCTCGTAAGGAAACTATGTCCTTACTGTATAGAGGAACATAAGCCCAACTCCGCAGAGGTAGCCATCTTTGAAAAAAATGGGCTTGAAGCACCAGAAAGGCTATACAGAGGCAGGGGTTGTGAAGAATGCAACCGCACAGGCTACTCGGGCAGAACTGTCATAGGCGAGGTGCTTGAGGTTTCAGACCAAATAAGGGAGTTAATAGTAAAAAAGGCGGACGCAGTCCGGATAAGAGAGCAAGCCGTAAAGGAAGGAATGACACCCCTTCTCTTAGATGGCTTGAAAAAAGCAAGAGAAGGAGTCACCTCCCTGGAGGAGGTGCTAAGAGTATACAAGGATTAGGCGGAGAGGGACATAAGATTGTTTCCCCAGTTCATGGAAAGAAGTGCCCTTTTTACTAACTCTTCAAACTGGCTTGCTTTTTCGGGATCGTTGAAGGATATGAGAAGCCCCTTTGAAGTGGGCATGCCGTCTCCATACCTCTGCACGCTTGCCCTGTCCTGCTTTACAAGGTCTTCCGCTTGTCTGTAAAGCTCTGGCAAATTCTCCTTCGCCCAGAATCTAAGGTCGTCGGTTATGTAGAAGTAGCCGGCACTGTTAGCAGGTGGTGCAGGAACCTTTGGAGGGTTTTTGGAGAGGCTCTGGAGATATACCATATTTGCTCTCTCAAGAAGCTGTTGAAACTGAAAGGCTTTTACTGGGTCTGTAAAGGTAAGGGCTGTCCCATCGGGAAGTGGGT
>JAXSNY010000093.1:0-2440 GCA_037925365.1 Aquificaceae bacterium | reverse complement strand
GAGGAGGAAGTAAAGAAGGACATAGTCTACAGGCTAATAAGCCAAGCAAAAGACTACGAGTTAAAGGATAGGGAAATGCGTAAGCAAGCCTTTGAAAAGGCAATTTTAGAGATGTTTGGCTTAGAGCCACCTATTGCAGTGCAAGAACCTAAAGCATGGGACAAGGAAAAGGTGCTTGACCTTCTTAGAAGTGTATATGAAGGTTAGAGGCAAAGAGAGAACGGGTCTTCCTATGGAGTTTGTAAAGAACTTTACAAACTTACAGACTTGGACCTTGACCTAAGCATGGGTTATTGGAATATGGCAATAGGGCAGAATAGGGCAAAAGGGCGTTGCCTTATTTTTGTGCTTGTGTATCAAGGCTTTGAGAGGAATAAGGCAATAGGGCAAGATAACAGACTTATACCTTGACCTATAACAGTTAACTAACCAGTGCCGGATATAAAGCCATATGGTTAGTTAACTCCACCAAGCCTTAACCACCAAGCCTTAGCCATGTTCTCAGTTAACATGCCAGTTAACACACTACAAACCAGTTAACCCAGACCATCTAAAACCCTTGACAGACAAGGCTTGGAAGTGTTAACTACAGGTTAACTTTTGGGCGTAATTTTCTGTGATTTTTTGAGATTTTTTGAGATACCATACCATTGATACACAAGGCTTTGAAAACTATCTCATTGAAAGATAAGGCTTTTAAGAAGGGCTTTTCTCAAGGCTTTGAGTGATAAGGGTTTGGAATGGGCGATGGAGGACTCGAACCTCCGACCTCCATCTTGTGAGGATGGCGCTCTACCTCTGAGCTAATCGCCCAACAACTAAATATTATACACCTTTTCTCACATCTTGTTGAGGATAAAAGTAAGTTGTCAATCACATAAAAAGAGTTTATATTTAAAACTTGCCATGGTGGACTACGAAAACCTGCTTAAGGAAGTTCAACAGGAAATACCAATTACCCAAAGAGTATCCCTTAGCATGGACAAATATCCCTTCTATGGACATTTACCCACGACTCAGGTTTAGGGACTGACTGAAAGTATGGATTTCTTTCAATCAATCCCAGTGCCCTACTCCAAAGACACTTAAACCGCTCACTAAACAGGCGAACCATAAACTCCTCTACCTGCTTGATAAGAGCTTGCTCCATACGACGTAAATACAAGCTCCACCTAGCACGGCTAAGCAGATTCCTGCTTGCATTCACATCCGCATGAAGCTTTCTATTGCATAACTTACACTCAAACTCACTCCTTGCCTTCCTATTCCCTCTGTCTACATACCCACAATTACTGCATGCCTGTGAGCTATAGGCAGGATTAACATACACCACCTCTATGCCATATTCCTCTCTTACTTCCTCTATCTTCCTATTTATCTCTCCAAGCCCAAACCTTATAAGCACCCTCTTTATAGCCTTTGGAAAGTTGTTAATCACCCTCCTCAAAAAGCCTCTCAAGTCCTCAAGCACAAGCCTTTGTAGTCTGTATAACTCTATAACCCTGTTTATTATCCTCCTTACCTCATTCTTCACATACTCACTTAGCCTGTGTTGAAGTCTTAAATATCGCCTGCTCTCTGTTGGCTTTTTTCCTCTCCTTTGCATTTCTCTTTGAATTCTGTCTATCTTCTCTGCAAATTCTCTGACCTTGCTGTAAAACTTCCTGCCAAAGAGGTCTCCTCTGTCTGAGACAAGAAAACACTCCATGCCAAAGTCAAGGGCTACCTCTCCACTGAAAGCTATTTCCTTCCTCTCTATCTGGGACTGTTTCATCCATTGTGTAAAAATAAAGTAAGGAGGCATTAACATGAAACAACCAAACAAGGAAAAGGTAGAGCAATACCGAAAGGAGTTCAGTGAACTACTCAAAGAGTTGATGGCTCAAACCATCGGCAAAATGCTACAGACTGAACTGGATAAATTCCTCGGCTACGAAGAATACAAACGCTCTGCTCTGTCCAATAACACACTGATAAAATAATTAGGTATGAAAGTTAAAAAAGACTACAACAAAGAACTGGTCAAAAGAGGTGAACTCCTTACTGACCCATCCCTTTTCAAAAGAAAAACCCGAGAGGAGGCAGACCACACCTCTATCCCAGAAACCTCATCCTCTTTCTGATGTTCCTCAAGTTTGCTTTGCGACTACCATATAGACAAACAGAAGGTGTAGCAAGAAAGCTCCTACCCTTTCTGGGAGTTAAAGTCCCAAACTTCAGAACACTTACAGGGCTAAAGGTAACAAACAGAGGAGAATGGATAAGGAAGAAGCACAGCAAGAGACCGAGGAAAGGATGGGTAAAACTACATGTGGCTTTAGACATGAACAGTTGGCAGGTAATAAATATAGAGGTAACTAATGAGAAGGTGCATGACAGCCAGAAGGCAATTCAGCTACTGGAAGGTGTAAGGGTGGTAGGTGAAAGTAGAGGTTTGAAG
>JAXSNY010000092.1:0-2441 GCA_037925365.1 Aquificaceae bacterium | reverse complement strand
AAAAGCTGTAGAGCTTTTCTTATAGGAGAGGAAAAGGAAGGGAGAGAACTCTTGGGACTTATGGTGCCACACATGGACATAAGGGTTGCAAAAAGAACTTACTGGGAAGGCTACGGAAGGCTCAAAGCGGACAAAAGGCTTGTGATTATATTAGGCGTTTCCCACTATTGGCACGAAATGCCCTTTTCTGTCTTACCTCTCCATATGGAAACACCCTTTGGCATACTTGAAACAAGAAAAGACCTGCTTGAGAAACTGCAATCCTTCTATAACTTTGACATAACTCACGACCTTTTTTCCTACAGACAAGAACATTCCATAGAGTTTGTCTCAATTTATGCAAAAATGCTCCTTCCAGAGTCAAAGGCGTTAGCCCTTATAGTTTCCTATGGAGATAGAGACTTCCTAAAAACCCTTGCGGAGAACCTTCTAAAGGTATTAGACAAAGAGCTCCATCACACCCTTATAATCTCAAGCGTTGACCTAAGCCATGTGGGGAAAAAGTTTGGAGATATGCAAAGTTATGACCCTTCCTTTAGAGACAGGAAATACCTTGAACTTTTACAAAATCTCAAAGGAGATGATGCTTTTGAACTGCTCCAAGAGACCAAAAACTCCACACGCATAGACGGTCAGTATACAAACCTTGTATTTTCTCATATGTTAAAGAAGGCAGGGCTTGAGAAGGGTGAGCTTTTTGATTACAACTTCTACTATGAAAACCTTACAGACTCTATAGTTTCCTACGCAAGCATGGGCTTTTAGAGGAATAGGTATTCACTCTTAAGCTCAAGTATAAACTCTGGGTAGTGCCTTTCAAGTAGCTTTTTCACACCGCTTAGGGTGTTTTCTGCCAAAGACTTTTCATGAGAAACACATACAAAGGCAAGGCTTGACCTCTGCCACAGGTCGTGGTAGTCTACTTCCGCCACAGAAACATTAAAGGAAGACCTCACCTTATCCTTTATAGACCTTAGGTATTGCCTTTTCTCCTTAAGGGACCCGTTCTCGGGAAAGAAAAGCTCTACTCTTAGTATACCTAATACCATGCGAAGGCTAATTGCTAATATTATAATAACTCTACTGTGTTCTGGCTACTGCTTTTTTCCGTCTTTTTACATGCATACGCTCAAGACTGCTCGCTCCTTAGGGTAAGATTTCTTGCCCTAAGGGAGGATATGATATACGAAGACTTGATGCGAGAAGCGGAGATATTTATAAACATAGCATGTGAAAAGGGGGATAAAAAAGCAGAGAGGTCTGCAGACAGCATACTGCAGGCTCTTGAAAACATAAAGTTTCCAGAAAGCTTTGGAAAGGACAGAGTAGTTGCCAGCAAAAGACTAAGAAAGGCTTCCCTTCTTCTAAACGAAACCGCAAAATACTCAAGGAAATACCCCCAGATATACGCATACCAGCTTCTTTTTTACCAAGTTGCAAGAGAAAACTACAGGGTTGGAGACTATGAATATGCTCTAAAATACTCTATTGCATCCTATAATCTTGGAAGGGCTATACTGGAGCTAAGATGAACTTTAGGGAAGGAGATTATATATTGTTAGTCTGCGAAGATAGAAGGTATCTCAAGGCACTAACCAAGGACTTTAGCCTAAACTACAAGGAAAGGATAATAAGGTTTGAAGACATAGTGGGAAGAGAGCCTGGACATTTTGTTAACGGCTTTTATGTCCTTAGACCTACTCTTGAAGAGATAATCTTGCTTGGCTTTCAGAGAAAAACTCAGATAGTATACCCAAAGGACAGCTTTTATATAGCTTTTAAACTTGGACTTTCAAAGGACAAAAGGCTTCTTGAGTTTGGTGTAGGAAGTGGTGCATCCACTGCGGTTTTTTCTCAGTTAGCAGGTGAGGTCTGGGCTTATGAAGTAAGGGAAGAGTTTTATAAGCTTGCAAAAAAGAATTGGGAAAAGTTCGGTCTTTGCAAGAATGTGAAGATTGAAAACCTTGACTTTATGTCTGCGGATGTTGAAGAAAACTTCTTTGATGCGGTCTTTGTGGATGTGAAAGAACCAACCTTATACATACAAAAGGTTTGGAAAGTCCTGAGGTTTGGTGCACACTTTGCCACTATCCTTCCTACAACAAACCAAGTAAGCAACCTCCTTAAGTCAATGGAAAACCTTTTCTGCAATGTGGAAGTTTTAGAGATACTTCACAGACCCTACAAGCCTAACCCAGACCGTATTAGACCTCAGGACACTATGACCGCTCATACGGGCTATCTTGTCTTTGCAAGAAAGAGGATATAACCCCTAATGTCCTCAAGCTCTACTTTGCAGTGCTCGTATCCTTCGAGAGGTTCCACTCCTCTCATGATAATTATGTATTTATTAGACAATCTTTGGAGCAAGGGCAATATCTTTTCAGTTTTTCCAAGGGCTCTGCTAACCACAAGGTCAAAGCTCTCTTGAACCTTCTGGG
>JAXSNY010000091.1:0-2453 GCA_037925365.1 Aquificaceae bacterium | reverse complement strand
TATCTCTTTGTAGCCATCTGTGTCTATGCCAGCTACCACATACAGGGCTTTCTTTACTACCTTGTCTACTTCTTTGACTGTAGGGAACATGCAGTCTTGAGGGGGTATTGATGGTTTTTTCGTATGAACCATTTCTGGAGTTAGGGTTATTGGAGGGTTTGTATTTTTTCGTAGCTGAGGAGTTCATACAGCTCAGCCTGTAGCATTTTACCGATGGTTTGAGCCATCAGCTCTTTGAGTAGTTCACTGAACTCCTTTCGGTATTGCTCTACCTTCTCCTTGTTTGGTTGTTTCATATTAATGCCTCCTTACTTTATTTTTACACAATGGATGAAACAGTCCCTAGGGGCATCACCCCGACACTAATACCATCTTCTCCTATATAGTCTTTTTGCAAGTAAATACCCGACCACGAACCCACCTATGTGAGCAAACCAAGCAACTCCACCAACACCAGACAGTGGAAGGGTTATAAGCCCATTTATAACCTGTATAAGTATCCATAAACCTATGAATAAGACCGCAGGAAGCTCCATAAAGGTGAGGAAAAAGAAAATGGGAACCAAGGCAAGGATTCTCGCATGTGGGAACATCCACAGATATGCACCAAGCACGCCGCTTATAGCACCACTTGCCCCCACCATGGGAATATCAGCCCCACCAAAGAGAAAGCTAACAAGCATCTGGATTATGGCTGCACCAAGACCTGACAGGATGTAAAAGACAAGATACCTAAACCTCCCGAATCTGTCCTCCACATTGTCTCCAAAGACCCACAGAAACCACATATTGCTTATTATGTGAAGCCAACTACCGTGTAAAAACATGTGGGTCAGGAACGTCTGAGGTCTTTCAAGAAAGTTAACCGGCACAAGCCCATAGTGGTATATGAAAAGATTTAGACCTTCATCAGAAAGGCTTACCTCATAGAGCCATACAAGGGAGCAGGTCAGTATTATGCTGAGGTTTACTACAGGAAGGCTTCTGTGTGGATTTAAGTCCCTTATGGGTATCATGCCAATAGTTTAAAATCTTTAATGTGCTGACCGCAAGAGAAATAAGAAAGAATTTCAAGAAAAGGGAAGTTTTAAAGGGTATAGACCTTGAGCTTAAGAGAGGTGAGATAGTAGGTCTTCTTGGTCCAAACGGCACGGGTAAGACAACTCTGTTTAATTGTCTTGTGGGGTTTTTGTCCGTTGATAATGGAAAGATAGAGCTTGACGGCGAAGATATAACCCATATGCCAGCCCATAAGAGGGCAAGAAGGGGCATAACCTTTCTGCCTCAGGAGCATACACTTTTTGAAGACCTTACGGTTCTGGAAAACCTCCTTATATTCCTTGAGTTTTTTGAAGAAGGCAGGGAATCACAGCTTGCAAGAGCGGAGGAACTCCTTGCGGACTTTGGGCTCTGGGAGCTAAGGAACCAAAAGGCTGGCAGGCTCTCTGGAGGTCAAAAGAGAAGGCTTGAGGTGGCGCGATCTCTTATACCAAAACCTAAATACATCTTCTTCGACGAGCCTTTTACTGGCATAGACCCCATAATGATTTCAGATATAAGGTCAATAATACTGAACCTAAAGCATCAGAACATAGGCATACTCATAACAGACCACAATGTAAGAGAGACAATAAGAATGGTAGACAGGGTATACATAATAAGCGACGGCAGAATATTGGCAGAGGGAGAACCACACGAGGTAAGTGAAAGGGAAGATGTAAGGGAAGTTTATCTTGGAAGGGATTTCAGTTGGTAGGCTTGTAAAACATACCCCTCAAAAGCACCGCCCATGCAAAGTATAGCCACACAAGCATATAGGGCAGGCTGGACATATAAGAAAGAAAACCGTCCTTGAGGAGTATATTTTTATAATATCCCCTACAACTTCAATCTTTTCTGGAGGCTTGCTATCTTCAAGCACCACTATATTCTTGTATGATAAATCTTCCTTGTTGTAAACTTTCATAGTAGTTAATCTAAACTTTACCTTCGCATTTTATATGATGGGTTCGTGTGATGAGAGTCAGGTTTAGGGTGGTGGTCTACAGCAAGGAAGGTAAAAAACTTAGCAAAGAAGACTTTATAACCTTTCGTGAACCTCTCTATATAGGCATAAGGTATGTGGTAGAGTTTAAATATCTTGAGGCAACCAAGTGGCTCATGCTTGCAAAGGACTGCCAAGAGAAGTATCTGCTTTTGGCACTCCTTAACTTCTCTCTTGGTCAAGACACGCAGGCTCGTGAGTTTTTGCAAGAAGCATTAAAGCATGAAAGGGCTACTGATTACCTTTTTGTGATAGAAAAGCCAGAAGAGGGTCTAAAGGTGGCTATTGAAAGGATAGAAGCCTCCTTGCCTGATTTTCTATTATCCTTGTAAAGGCTGTAGGAAGTTCGCTTATGCTCTTTATCCTTATAGCACTTTTCTCAAAGTAATAGTCTGTGTAATTTCTTTCT
>JAXSNY010000090.1:0-2511 GCA_037925365.1 Aquificaceae bacterium | reverse complement strand
AGAAACTCAGCCATTTTTGGCTCAAGCCCAGCCTCACCTATTGCTAAGTTTACCGTCATTACCGTTGGTAGGTTATTCATCAAAGCGGAAAGAAGTGCGGAGGTTATACCCACACCCACTATGGCAGTCAGCTCTCCGTAGCTTAGAAACTTATGAATAAGTCCTACAAGGCCGTCTGTATATCCTGCTCTTTTTAGAGAATAAACCACTGCATACATACCGATAGAGAAAAAGACAATGTTCCATGGGGCAAAAAGGAAAACCTCTTTTAGGTTAACTACCCTATTTTTCAAAGTGGCAAGAGCCAGCAAAAAGGCACACAAGCCAAGCACAAAAGAGACAGGAATTCTAAGGCTCAAAAGCTCAAGCAACAGAAAGGTAGAGCCAAGCAGTGCTATTAGTAGAAAGCCAACTCTAAAGACAAGCCTGTCCCTTATTGCGTAGTGTGGTGGAGAGCTCAAAAGCACTTCAGGGTCGTAGCTTCTTATAAGGTCTTTGCAGTAGAAAAGGTAAAGCACAAGCAAGCTCAAAAGCACAGAAACCGTGTTAGGGAAAAACATATAAAGGGCGTACCTCCAAAAATCTATGCCAAAGTAGTGGGCAGTTATTATGTTTGTTAGGTTAGATATTACCAAGGGCAGGCTTGTGGTATCTGATATAAAGCCAGCTCCCATAATGTAGGGCAAAATATGCCTTTTAGGTAGGTTGAGGTATTTTATCTTAGAGTAGATTATGGGTGTTAACATAAGGGCGGAGCCATCATTGGCAAAAATTGCTGAAATAAAAGCACCAAGAAGCATAAGAGAAACAAAGAGATAAATTCCTCTACCTTTGCCTAGCTCTATAGCCTTTAGGGCAAACCACTCAAAAAAGCCAGCCTTATCAAGGATTATGGATATAACTATAAGAAACACAAAAGCAAGAGTGGCATCCCACACAAGGCTGGCAATGTAGAAAATATCTTGTGGCTCTATAAGACCAAGAGTCAAAGAAAGACCAGCACCCAACCATGCAGACCAGCCTATACCAAGACCTTTGGGTCTAAAAAGGACGATAAAAAGAGTCAAAAGGAAAACCGCTGGTGCAAGAAATGTTTCCATTTAGTTTTTCTCTTTGTAGGGTTTACAGCCAAGGGTGTTTATAAAGAAAGTTTTTCCTTCTTTTGTGGTGCATTTGTAGACTTGATAGGCTGGGCAATCCTCCGCAGGAGTGATAAGAAGTTTTCCATCCTTTACCTCTATATGACATTTTCCACATACCGCTGGTCTAAGAGAGTCTTTTCCAAGCATTGGTTCGCAGGAGGTTATGTAGCTATTAGTGGAAACCGCACAGCTCTCCAAGGCTAAAAGAAGGCTCAAAAGCCACATAAGGCTATTTTATCAAAAAAGCCCCCCAGAAAGGGGGTGAGGTACGAGCCTCAGAACAGGAAGCCTACCTCCAGTCCCAGCCTTGTTTGATTCTTTTTACCGTTGGCGGTAAAGGGATTGTCCGCTTTCACGTAGGATACCTCTGCTCTTACCATAAGAGGACCCGCCTTGTAAGCAGGCGTAATCGTGAATGTCCAGCCTTTGTTTCCGTCTCCAAGACCTACAAGGTCTGTGCCTCCTAAGTCTGAGTTGTCCTTGAAGTATTCCACTCTACCGGAGAGCTTTATAGGTTTTAGTTCATAAGACATGTGCAAAGCTCCTCCGCTTGCCTTTGCCTTTGTAGGCACTCCAGCCTCTGAGCTTCTTGGAGCTTCTACATACATAAGGTCAGCTCCCAAAGAAAAGCTTTCAAAGCTATAGCTTGCCACTATGTTGTATTCCCTTTTATTTGCGGGAAAAGCGGTATCATTTGGTTTGGAGTCCTTGTTTGGGATTAAAAAGTTAAAAGATAAGGAAGCATCCTTTATGGGTGTTATTCCCACACTTCCCTCAAAGGCTACCTTTGGGTCAGTGGTGCTAAGGGTATAGAAGCCATCGTTAATGCCTGCCTTCACCGTAAAGAGGTCTGTGCTGTAAGCTACTCTTACACCGTTATTTATAACCGGTTGCATATTCCATACCAGCCCTCTCTGAATATTGCTATTCATATAAGTAAAGGCGGACTCATAGCCTATTATGGTGGGAAGTTTTCCAGCTTGTAGGGAAAGCCCCTTTATTGGTGCGTATTCCACATAGGCAACAGGAAGAGGACTAAAGAGGTCTGTGGTCTCTGAGGTCTTTAAAAGCCCAACCCCTACCACAGGCGTTGCATAGGCACCACCTATTAGTGTAAGGCCAAAAGGTTCAGCAGGTTTTGAGAGGCTTATAATAGCTGAGCCCACATCGTAGCGAGTTTTCTTTGTGTCTGAGGTGTTGTTGCTGTGGAGCATATAGCCCGTGAGGGCTCCCTCTATCTTGAGGGTTCCAAGCAAGTCTGTTTTTAGTTCAAGGGCGTGGGCGGAGCCAAAGGCTCCAAGGACTGAACCTATGAGAGCTAACTTTCTCATGTCTATACCTCCTTATGAGATGTTGTATGCACTTTCTC
>JAXSNY010000089.1:0-2532 GCA_037925365.1 Aquificaceae bacterium | reverse complement strand
CTTTTTAATTTTCATCTATGACACCTATGACCTTTAGGTTTAACTGCCTATCAAGTTCATTATAAGACAGCACAACGAGGTTTGGCGTGTAGTTTTCAAGAACCTTTCTTATGTGTCTTCTTATGGAACTTGAGGTTATAAGAAGAGGCATAGCCTGATACTGGGTAAACTTTGTGACCTCCTGAGAGAGCTTTGGATAGAGTCCATTTATAAGAAGGTCTAAAAACTCCTCCTCCTTGCCCTCTTGCACCAAGGCGGTGAGCTTTGTTTCTACCTTTGGAGACAGTATCATGGCATACAGAGTTCCGTTTGTGGAATAAAGTCTTGTTATTCTCTTGGCAAGCCTTTGACGAACATACTCGGTAAGAAGGTCTGGGTCTCTCGTTTGCTCTATGTAGTCCGCAAGGGTTTCAAGTATGGTAAGAAGGTCATTTATGGGTATGCCCTCCCTGAGAAGGTTTTGAAGCACCCTGTGAAGCACGGAAACTGGCACCACATCAGGCACAAGCCCCTGCACCGCCTTTGGATACTTCTTTGAAAGGTTTTCCACAAGCTCAAGAACCTCCGCCCTTCCGAGTATTTCATGCAAGTTTTTCTTTATAGTCTCACTTATGTGAGTTATCATAACCGTGGATATGTCCACCACTATATATCCCAGCTTTTGTGCCTTTTCCTTTTGGTCTTCCCTTATCCAATAGGCTTTTAGCTTAAAGGATGGGTCTTTGGTCTCTATGCCTTGAAGTAGCTCTCTGGCATTGCCCAAGTCTATGGCGAGCCAGTGCCCTGGCACTATTTCATAAGAGTCTACCTCTATACCCCTTATGAGTATGCGATACTGGTGAGGTCTAAGTCTTAGATTATCCCTTATATGCACAAGAGGTATAACAACGCCATATTCACTTGCAAGCTGTCTTCTTATGGTCTTTATCCTCTCTGGCACATCGCCCCCTTGAGATTCATCCACATAGGGAATAAGTCCATAACCTATTTCAAGGGCTATGGTTTCTGGCTGGGTAGTTACCTCCTCTTCCCTCTTCTCTGTAGGTGGTTTTTTCTGCTCTTTGAGTAGATCTTCAAGTTTCTTAAGCTCCTCCTCCTTAAGTGCCCTGCTTAGGGCATAGTATAGCCCTCCGAGCAGACCCGCCATGAAGAAAAAGGGAAGTTTTGGAAAGCCCGGTATTAAACCCATAAAGACAAGAAGTGCAGAGGAAAAGAGAAAAACCCTTGGCTCCTTTGAAAACTCCTTGAAAAGTACCCTTCCAAGCTCCTCCTTTGAAGAGGATTTGGTCACCACAATGCCCGCAGAGGTGGAAAGCATTAAGGCAGGTATTTGGCTGGCAAGCCCTTCACCCACTGTAAGAAGGGTGTATGTCCTTATAGCATCGGAGAAACCCATACCCTTAAAAACCAAACCCACAAGAAGACCGCCCACAAGGCTAAGGAAAAGTATTATCAGAGCAGCTATGGCATCTCCCCTTATAAACTTGCTGGCACCGTCCATAGCACCAAAAAAGCTCGCCTCTTGTTCAAGCTGAACCCTTCTTTTTTTAGCTTCCTCTTCTGTAATTAGCCCTGCGTTGAGGTCTGCGTCTATACTCATCTGCTTTCCAGGCATTGCATCAAGGGTAAAACGTGCTGCCACTTCGGAGACTCTCTCCGCACCCCTCGTTATGACAATAAAATTTATAACGATAAATATAAGGAAAACTATAAGACCCACCACCACATCACCACCTACCACGAAAGTGCCGAAGCCTTCTATGATATGACCTGCGGCAGAGGTTCCCTCTTGTCCGTAGAGAAGTATCCTTCTTGCAGCTGCGATGTTGAGGGAAAGCCTCAAAAGCGTCCCAAGAAGTAAAATACTGGGAAAGGCAGAAAGTTCCAAGGGTTCTTTTATAAAATTGGTAAGTACCAGCACTGTCATTGAAAAGGTAATGCTAAGAGCCAATAAAATGTCAAGAAGGAGGGCAGGCACGGGCAGTATTATTGCACTTAGTATAACCACAAAGGCAAGAATAACCCACCCTTCCCTGAACATAAGACTATAATATACTCTATCATCCTAACTAGAGGGAGCTATATGGAGCTTGATATAATTCAATACGATATAGACCCAGAAATCAAAAGGCGTCTGCAGATGGTCCTGCAAAACTTACTAAATAAGACCTCCGCCAACGTGATAATACTTACCGACGATGCGGGAAGGATAGTAGACATAAAGGGTAAGAAGAAAGATGATGTGGAAACTGAGTTTTTAGCCACCCTTATAAGTGGTATATTTGGTGCTGCGGTTGAGATGGGGAAAATCCTCAGGATAGAAGACCTTGAAGTTCTCCAGTATGAAAGCAAGAGCATGGATGTGGTCATAAAATACATCCGGCCAAGGTTCCTGCTTGGTATAATAGTTGGAAAGGGCGTAGCTCTTGGCACTGTGAGGCTTTTTTTGAAAGAAGCTGGAGGGGAACTTGAAGAAGTCCTTGAAAAAGCAAAAATGGTTCCATCAAAACAGATAAAAATAGATATAAAGGA
>JAXSNY010000088.1:0-2538 GCA_037925365.1 Aquificaceae bacterium | reverse complement strand
GCACAGGCTTTTAGACCAAACCTCTCTTCAAAGCTTTCCATCTTTGGCTTTTGAGAAAAGCCCCTCAAAAGCATATAGTTAGCCTTTGGCTCATCTGCGAGCACTTCCTCTATTTTTTCCAGAAGTCCTCTCAAAACTTGAGCCACCTTTTCTGACGCTTCGTTCAAGCCTTTCGGCTCTATAGGCTGAAGTCCTTCCTTTTGTGGGTCTGTGTCCCTTATACGGTCGCTACCCTCTGAAAGAGCTTCTGGAAACCTCAAGAGCAAGGCAACTCTGTGCTCCATGCCCGGTGCAAAAAACACCCTTACACCATCCACTTCCCTTATCGCCTCTGAGAGCTTCTTAGTTATCCTTCTGTTCTCTTCTGTAGGAATCCTTCCTGCCCTCCTATCCTTTACTATTAACCTGCCATTTACCCTCTCCACCGTGGCGTAGTTTCCCCTTATGGCTATGTCTGTATCCCTTACCTCAAGCCCAAGCCCAAGAGCCTCTAATATGCCCCTACCTATCTGATACTCCAAGGGATTGTAGCCAAAAATACCCAGATGACCAGGACCACTACCGGGTGTTATACCATAGTCCACAGGAATATGCATGCCAAGAGCAGACCTTTTGGCTAAGCTGTCAAGGTTTGGAGTGTTGGCAAGCTCAAGCTCCGTCTTTGTATCCTTAACAGGAAGCCCACCAAGACCATCAAGGACCACCATAAGTATCTTTGTATTGTTTTTTACAAGCAAATCCTTCAACATAAGTTAAGATTTTACCAGCTTAAGGTCCTATTTGTCTCAGGAAAGGTGGTATTTCTTCGCTTTTAAGCCATCCGCATTCTTCAAGCCCTCTTTCTACAGCTTCCTGTGATTTTTTTGTCTTTTCCATAAGCAGTTTCACAAAGTCCTGCCTCCTGCCCTTATACTCCTCTATCTCTTCGTAGCTAACTTCAGGAAAACGAGTAACTATCCTATCCTTTACTATGTTCCACGCAGCAAGGTTAGAGTATAGGTTAAACTCCTTGTCTCTGACAGTCTCCTTTACCGCAAGGGATTTTAGAAACTCAAACCTTTCTGGCTTTATGGTTAGAATGGCTTCCGCCATAAGAGGGTCAACGGTGTAGAATATTCCAAAGAGCTTACCCAGTATTCTCCTTTGAGTTCTTATAATCTGGTCAAGGATGCTCTGGACTTCTGGCTCTACCTTGTCGTACATCAGTTCAAGGTAGTTTAGCTCCTCTAATTCAAGACCGCCCAGATATCTTATAAAGTTGGCAAGCTCATGGTAGCTCACATTTTCCTCTTCTTTCCTTTCTTCCTCCAACTCTTTTTCAATCTCTCCATAATCCAAGACCACATCCGTGTGGACTGGTGGTATTATGTGGTAGGTTTCAGATTCCCAGCCAGCCTTTCTTAGTATCTGCTCCGCACCATCCTCAGGGAGGTTATACTTTTGCATTAAAAGTCTTTTTAACCCATCTCTGTCCTTCTTGTATTTATCAAGCTCCTCATCGGGTATGTCTACCTCCACATAAACGAGCTTTTCCTTCCCATCTTGGAAAATCACCACGTTCTTTCTTCCCTTTATATGTCTTTTTATAAACTTCCAGTCCTCGTCGGTCATTATGGGTTCAGGATGCCATTGCTTTGACATCTCTTCCTCAAGCTCAAGGTATGGGACTGTTTCATACCATGTTGCCTTACTTAGCTTTGATTCTATCACCTCCTCACTTTCACCAGTTTTTTTCTTTGCATATTCTATGAATTCCCTTCTCTTGAACTTAAACCTTTCTATCTCATCAAGGGTAAGCTCTGGGAAAAGAACCTTTAGCTTGTATTTTATAAAGCCCCAGTTTCCAAAAAGGTTTTGAGGCTCAAGGGCTTCATATCCGTATGGGTTTGTCCGGAGAAAATCAAAGTAATAACCCACAAATTTTCTTACTCTTGGGTCTGTAAGGGCAAGGGTCTTTATAAAATCTGGGTCGTAGAACTCAATTATACTTAAGAGCCTGGCTATATTAACCTTTTTTATGTTGTGCAGGTGGCAAAGCTCTACCCCATACCTTTTTGGCATATTATCCACACCACAGTATTCGTTAAGAACTTCCATCTCAGAACGCAAAAGGCTTCTAAAGAAGGCAAGTTTTTCTCTCCTTGAAAGGCTTTCTTTGTTAAGTATTAGCTCTATCATTTTCCTCACCTCCTTAGTTTTGAATATACCTCCCAAGAGCCTCTGGTCAATAAAGCTTTTTTATACACTCCATAAGTAAAACTTTTGGTTTAAAATAAAATACAGATGGGAGGGATAATATGAAAAAGGTTGTTAGCTTTGACATTGAAACCTTTTGTCCCACAGAGGAGCTCACAGAGCAAGAGCTTTCATATCTAAGAGGAAGAAAAGACTATCCTTCTGAAGAGAGCTTTCACAGAGACCTTGCTACAAATCCCTATGTTTCCCTTTTAATTTCCTTTTCCCTTTTCTTCTTGGAGGAGAATGTAGGATATGTCTTTTATATGGCTGAAGAAGATAAAAAAGAAAAGTCCAATATCA
>JAXSNY010000087.1:0-2553 GCA_037925365.1 Aquificaceae bacterium | reverse complement strand
TAAAGCCCTCTCTCTTTGCTATGTCCTCTGATATGCTTCTTACTCTGGATATTATCTCTTCTTCCATCTTACCTTTTATTTCCGAAAGTTCCTTTTGAGCCTTTTGCTGAATTTCCATTCCCTCCGCTTCTACCTTCTGGTATTCCCTTATCCTCTGTTCTCTTACATTTTGAGCTATTCCTCTGCTTTCTATTTGCTTCTTGAGTTCCTCGAGCCTCTTGTTTATCTGGTCAAGCTGTTTTTGATATTCCTCCACTTTGGCTCTTAGCTGAGATTCCTTATCCTTTACTAGCTGTGATTCTGAGAGAATTCTATTTGGGTCAACACAGGCAAACTTCTGCTGGGCAAGGCTAAAACCAAAAAAAAGGGCAACTACAAGTAGAGCTTTTTTCATAATATAACCTCCTTACTAAAAAGCATATCACTAAATTAGACAGGCTTGTGAAGTTTTGAATAGAACTCTCCGTATCTTTTGTCTACCCTACCCACATGACCATAAAGCCATCCTGTAAGTATTGCTAAGGCTTGTCTTGTTTGCTTTTTATCCTGCATCTCCTCACCCAGTTTGGTAAAAAGGTCAATAACCCATTTATGATGACGCTGGTGTTCTTCAAAATCTGGATAGCCTATACTTTGCATTAACTTCTCTTCTTCTTGCAAGTGCCATACCACAAAGGATAAAAGCTCGTTTTTATAAAAGTCTATGGCTTCCTGAAGCTTATCCAAACTTAATAGGTTCGCAAGAGTGTTTATCCTGTCCACTATACCTTGATGCTGATCGTCCATATCCTTTATTCCTGTATACAAATCTGGAGTAAGCTCCATGTATCTCATGGTTCACCTCCTTCACACTGCCTCTTTCATTATGTATATAGGCTTTAGTTTATTTTTTACCACTTCTGCACTCACAAGCACCTTCTTAACATCACGCAGAGAGGGTATCTCAAACATCACATCAAGCATAAGCTCTTCCATGATAGCCCTAAGACCCCTTGCACCCGTTTTCCTTCTTATAGATTCTCTTGCTATCTCCACAAGTGCATCCTCTGTAAATTCAAGCTCTACACCTTCCATTTCAAAGAGCTTCTTATACTGCTTAACAAGTGCATTTCTTGGTTCAACAAGAACCCTTATGAGCTCTTCTTCTGTTAGCTCATCAAGAACTGCAATCACAGGAAGCCTGCCCACAAACTCTGGTATAAGCCCATAGTGTATAAGGTCATCCACCTCCACATAGTGGAGCGGGTTTTCTCCCTTGTCAAACTTTCTTATCTCTGCTTCAAAGCCTACCACAGATTTTCCAAGCCTCCTCTTTACTATGTCCTCAAGCCCTACAAAGGCACCACCGCATATGAAGAGAACGTCTGTGGTGTCTACCTGTATGAACTCTTGGTGAGGGTGCTTTCTTCCTCCCTGAGGTGGCACGTTGGAAACAGTGCCTTCTATTATCTTCAAGAGTGCCTGCTGGACGCCCTCGCCAGAGACATCCCTTGTGATGGAGGGATTTATGCCAGACTTTTTAGCTATCTTGTCTATTTCGTCAATGTATACGATACCCTTTTGTGCAGCTTTTACATCGTATCCACAGTTCTGTAGGAGCCTCACGAGCACGTTTTCCACATCTTCACCCACATAGCCTGCTTCTGTAAGAGTCGTGGCGTCCGATATGGCAAAGGGGACATCCAGTATTCTCGCAAGAGTCTTTGCCAAAAGGGTTTTGCCAGATCCTGTGGGACCTATCAGTAATATATTGCTCTTTTCCACCTCTACGTCGTCAAGATTGAGACCAAGCTCCTTCGCCCTTATTCTTTTGTAGTGATTGTATACTGCCACAGATAGAACCTTTTTGGCTCTTTCTTGACCTATAACATACTGGTCAAGCTGCCTTTTTATCTCTTCTGGAGTGGGGACTTCTTTTGAGAGGTTATAGCTGAACTGTTTTTTCTGCTCCTTTATTATGTTGTTGCATACCTCCACACACCGGTCGCATATGAAGGTGTCGTTTGGTCCTGCTATTAGCACCAAAACCTCGCTCTGAGACCTCCCACAAAAAGAGCAATGGTTTTCTTGTCTTTTTCTTGACATATTAGCTCCTCTTTTCTATTACCTTATCCACTATGCCGTATTCCATAGCTTCATATGCGGACATAAAATAGTCCCTTTCCACATCCTTTTCAATCTTCTCTAAGGGCTGTCCAGTGTGCTTTGAGAGAATTTCGTTGAGCATGTGTTTTATCCTCTTTATTTCCTCCGCATGGATTATTATATCCGTTGCTTGACCCGATATACCCCCGAGGGGTTGGTGTATCATTATCCTTGAGTGGGGCAATGCATACCTTTTGCCCTTTGCACCTGCAGAGAGCAAAACCGCACCCATAGAGGCTGCCTGACCAAGGCATATGGTAACCACATCGGGCTTTATGTATTGCATGGTGTCGTATATTGCCATACCAGCAGTGACGGACCCACCGGGTGAGTTTATATACATGTATATGTCCTTGTCAGGGTCCTGAGCCTCCAAGAAAAGTAGCTGAGCTACAATAAGGTTAGCTA
>JAXSNY010000086.1:0-2602 GCA_037925365.1 Aquificaceae bacterium | reverse complement strand
CACAGATGAGCTTCTCAAGACCATAATAAAATACCTTCCAGAGGGTGAGCCACTATTTCCCGAGGAGATGGTCACAGACCTACCCTTTAGGCTTATGGCTGCAGAGATAATAAGGGAGAAGGTCTTGCTAAAGGTTCACCAAGAAATCCCTCAGGGCGTGGCGGTGCTTATAACAGAGGTCTCTGAAGGAAAGCACAACCCGAGCGTTCTTGTGATAAAGGCGGACATTATAGTAGACAGGGAAAACTACAAGCCTATAATCATAGGAAAAGGCGGGCAGAGGTTAAAGTCCATAGGCAAGATGGCAAGGGAGGAGTTAGAGCTTATAACAGGCAGGAAGGTCTACCTTGAGCTTTTTGTAAGGGTAAAGCCAGACTGGAAGAAAAGACCGGAGTTAGTCAAGAGCTTCGGATACACCCTCTGAGAGCAAGATAACCACGTCTGCCTTCTTGGGCATGTCCTTTTTTAGGTCCTCTTCCTTCTCAGCCTGCGCGACCACAAGCCCCTTTTTTAGAAATCTGTCTGTTAACCTTCTTGCCACCTTCTTGTCCTTTACACTAAGCACCTTCATAGGCACTCCTCCATTATCTGCTCCATGAGCTCTTCTACCTCTTGTGCGATATCTTCCAGTTCTGGTCTTTCAAACATGGAGAGCATCTCAGTGGGAGCTATGGTGCTTATTACCGTTTTGCCATTTTCTTCAAAGATGGCTATCCTGCATGGCATGGCGGTGGATATGTATGGGTCTGTGGAGAGCACTTTGCTGGCATGCCTTGGAGAACAGACTTCAACTATTACACACTTGTAGCTTATAGGCACGCCCTTGTTTTCCAAGACCTTTGAAACCTCATGAACCGCCATAACTCCAAAACCCTTCTCCTTTGCCTTCTCTTCAATGGCTTGCCTTACTTCGTCAACACCTTTGCTGGTTTCGTAGCTTATCAGCATCGCTTCTACCTCCTTTGCTATAGTATATTAATATTCTTCTGTTAAGATTTCATTAAGATTTTTAAGCAGTCTGTGGATATGTCCTCCAAGAAAGGAAAGCCCATCCAACATTTAAAATCTCATCAAGAGCTGAAAACTATAAAGATTTTTCTTATAAGCATAGTAATTTATAGTGGATAGATTCCTCATGTGGGTATATCCCAGCATTAAAGAAAAATTTTTGTAGAAAGAAAAACTAACAAAAGGAGAAAAGCCAATAAAAGCATCCCTTCTTTTCTTCAAGAAAGCCTGGTTTTCCTGCGTATAATTATAACCCTCAAGCGTGCCTCTTAAACCAATTGATAAATTTTTAATGACTGCGTATGAAGATAGAAACAATACACCAGCGGAAGCACTATCCCAATTTTTGCCCTTTGCATCTGTATATCTTACGAAAAGTTCAAGATTTGAGTAGAGTTTATCTGAAAGATATTCATATTGATATCCTCCCTTCAAAAAATAACCATCTCTGTTTTCAAAGTTAAAAGGCTGTGAAAGATAGTCCTGATAGCCAATACTTACATAAGCTGTGCCATAGTTACTTCTATAACCTAAGCCTATCTGGCTTATGCTGGCGTAAAAGTCTCCTCCCGAGGTTATATAATCAAACTTTGCAGGAAAGGAGAATAGGCCAACCCTTGGCTCAAGTTCAAAACTGTAATAGTTTATGTTATAGGAAGAACCTGTTTCATTTGAAGAAAGGTAGGCTCTTGTCCTTGCTTTAAAAGAGTCTCCCTCGTATGAAGCGGATAAGGATGTAAAATACTTCCAAGTCTTGATCTTGGTTTCGAGCTCAAAGGTGCCAAGGAGATTTGTATCATACTCTGAGCCAAGAGAGAAGTTTAGGTTAAATTTCTTTCTTTTTAGATATGCATTTCTAAGGTTTTGACCATGTATGTAATACTCTGTGTTTTTCTTTAGTTCCTCTATGCCTTTTTCCAACCTGTAAGTATCACCCTCAATGGAATATATCTGAGAAAGATAAAACTGGGCTTCTGCGTAATATTCGGAGGAGGGTTTTACTTTCAAAAGTGCATATTTTGCTTTCGTATATTGACCTTCAAGCATATGCAGATGTCCCTTTGTAAATTGATAAGTATCACTTCTATCCTTTACCTTTTCAAGAAGGTTCCAGGCTTTTTTTGTATTTCCGTTCAATCCATAAAGATATGCAAGCCTGAGTCTGAGTTTGTCAGAAGGTATAAACTGAAGGTCTTCTTCTGTTTGTTTAATAGCTTCTTTTATCATGCCCATTTTTAAAAGTATGTAGGACCTTAGTAAAGACCTATCCTCAGAAAGCCCCCTGGTTTTTATAAGCTCTTCTAATACTGTGTGTGCCTCTTCATACTCGCCCTCCTTAAGGTGTTTTTGTAAAAGCCCCTCGTCCGCAAAGGAAGAAAGATTTGCAATTAAGATAACTGCTAAAACCCTCCTAAAACCCAACCTTCTCAAAAGCACAAGTAGAGGCAACATCAGCATGGAAATTAGAGATATGTCCCTTGAGCTACCCATACTACAACCTCCACTCTTTCTATATTCCTCTGGAACAACAGCATAAACTAAGCTCTTTGTTTCTACTTGACCGTTTACCACACCGTCCCTATCAAGAATACTT
>JAXSNY010000085.1:0-2645 GCA_037925365.1 Aquificaceae bacterium | reverse complement strand
AGGAGTTTTTGCAGGATAAGGGAGAAAATATCTTTGTAGATAACATCTTCCGTCAGTCAAGACTTGAGAGCTTTGACCTTATAACCTTTTTTGAAAAGACAAGACCCTTCATAAAGGTCCAAGAGGGGTGTAATCGCTTTTGCACTTTTTGTGTAATACCCTATGCGAGAGGAAAGGTAAGAAGTGTCCCACCTGAGAAGGTTATAAAAGAGGTAAAACTCTTGGCACAAAAAGGCTTCCAAGAAGTTGTCCTAACAGGCACACAGCTAACTCAGTATGGTTGGGACATGGGAACAAGCCTTTATGAGCTTCTAAGAGGACTTATAGAAGTCAAGGGTATTGAACTTATAAGGCTGTCTTCCATGCATCCTTCCGAGATAGAGGGAGAGCTTTTGGAGCTTATAACTTCGGAAGAAAAGATAGCACCCCACTTTCATATTTCACTTCAAAGTGGGTCTGACAGAATCTTAAAGCTTATGGAAAGGGAATACACAGTGAGCGATTATGTAAGAATTGTAGATAAGATAATAAGCAAAAGACCTATATCCGCCATAGGCACAGACATTATAGTAGGCTTTCCCACCGAAACAGAGGAGGACTTTGAGCAAACCTACAGACTTTTAGAGGGACTACCCATAGCTTATACGCACGTGTTCCCCTACTCAGATAGACCTTTCACAAAGGCGAGCAGAATGGGAGAAAAGGTTCCTTCTCAGATAAAGGAAGAAAGGGTAAAAATACTTAAAGAACTGGATAGTGAGAAGAGGAGAGAGTTTTATGAAAGTAACAAAGGTAGAGAGCTAAGGGCAACAATTATAGACTACGGAAAACTACTTACAGAAAACTATATTCAGATAAACACAGATACACATAGCATTCCTGCAGGAAAAGTTATCAGAGTAACAGTTTACTGTTGAGAAACTATTATATCCGTAATCAGGACATACTTTTCCTTTTCTATATCCTCACCATGGAGATCAAATATTAGCTTGGGTTCAAGCTTTGATATAGCCACAGGGTCAAGTATTTCTGTATATACCCTCTTATCATCCACAAATATGTCAACCTGATTGTCTCGTTTCATAATACCTATCTTCACTATTTTACCGATGAAGTCTTCTTGAAGCACAGTATTACCGTTTACCTTAACTTTTTTCCCTTCATCCTCTATCGAAACAACCAGCGGACCTCCGTGCTTACCAACGTGCAAGGACGCACGAAGGTAGTAATACCTTCTTTTGCTAAGAGCTACTTTATATTCTATAGCCCAGTTAGCTTTCGGGTCAAATTTAGAGATTGTTCGTTCAAGAATAACTTGATCGTAGGTGGTGGAAACCCACTTTTTACCTCCCATCTCCACACACTCTGCCTTACCACGCACTTGAAAATTAGTAGGCACAACTTTACAGCCGGAAAAGTCTTCACTCAAAAGCACATTTTTGTAATGAGAAAAACTATAACCTGCCCTTTTTACAGAACCCGCTACCACTCCCTCGCCAGCTTTAGGTTGTGACTTTGACACAGGCATGTTTATTTCTTCCTTTACTACATTACCTTTCTCATCATACATAACTACTTTTTCACCTACGCTTACATCAGCTGGGGCAAACCTCTTTGCATCTTCAACTATAAGGGTTACAGCCTTAGCTATAAGGTCTCTGGTTGCTTCTTCAAGGGGTGTATTCTTAAAGGCTTCAAACCAACCACCAGCAATAGTAGTGCCAAACAGACCACCACCAGCGATACCAAACCGCCATCTCTCTGATTTACCTTCCACTGCCCTTGCAGCTATTACCTCCCCTCCTTTAACGTAAACCAGCCTCATATCTAACCCTATATGAGCGGAGCCTTTGCCTATCTTTAGACCTCCACCAATCTTGAAAGGCAATGGGATAACAACGCCTCCACCTCCTATACCAGAAGCCTGTGTCTCAAGGGCAGTTACCGCACCTGTAATTATAAAATCTGCAGCCTTAAGAGTTTGCTTTGGCTGGACACCCATAAGTTCAAGCTCTTCTTTTATTTCTTGCATTGCAGCCCTTTCTAATACTCTAAAACATCCAGTATTGGCTAACGCAGTTACAAGCATATCCGCAAGACCATCACCAAGTGCCTCTGTAGTTAAAGTAACTGTATAACCAGGTCCAAGGTATACAGTCCCACCCCTACAAGCCGCAGCCTTACACGAGAACCTGCGTGCTGCAACGGTACCTATGGGTTTGTTACATGTGGGTATTCTAAGGGTCCTTTCTTTTACATCCTTTGCATATTCATGATCTTCTTGCGCATAAGAAGGCACAACAGATGAAATCACCCCTACTAAGATGGCTCCCACCAGGTATTTCATACCCTAACACCTCCTTTTATCTTTTTTTTGTGTATAATTATAGTTCCAGTATTTAATATGTCAACCCTGTTTAAAAGGTTTAAAAACCTATACCTCCTACGTCACGCCCAGAGTGAGTATAACGAAAAGGGAATATTTCAAGGAAGGTTAGATAGCGACCTGACGCCTCTTGGCTTTGTTCAGGCAAGGCTTGTGGCTCAGGAGCTTTCAGATAAAGGCATAGAGATAATATACTCATCTCCTCAAAGAAGAGCTTATAAGACCGCCCTTACAGTTGCAGATGTGCTTGGTCTTGAAG
>JAXSNY010000084.1:0-2706 GCA_037925365.1 Aquificaceae bacterium | reverse complement strand
GAGGCGGTCTTTAGTGGAGCCTATGGTTTTGTCCTTTTTCTTTATGGGCTTGCCTATTACTTTAATGCAAATCCCTTCATACAGCACTTTCTGGGTATCCTTACCTTTGTTCTTGGATGGCTTTCTGCCTTTTCCACTGCCATGATATACGCCAGCAACAAGTTTGTGCTTGAGTGGAATACCTCTCTTACGGTGCTTTATTACCTCAACATGTATCTTATGCTTGGTTCCTCTGCCTTTTTGTCTTTGACCTATTTTTACAGACCCGAGTTTATCCCCACTTATCTTTTCCTCACATTTCTATTTGTTTCCCTTGGGCTTGCCTTTAGGATAGCCTTTAACATAAGGCAGTTTATCATTCCAAGACCCACCATAAATGAAGCCCTAAACCTACCACACAACAGACCCATAAGAGTCCTTGACACAGGCACAACCACAAACAACTACTGCACAGAGGAATTCTATTACAAAAAGGGTAAAGACCTACTTGGCTCTGTCCTTCCTGTTGCCTACATACTCACCTTCATTGTGCCACTTTTCCTTATACTCTACGCTTGGATTACTGGAAACTATAACTACAACTTTTTTAAAATAGCCTTTGCAAGCCTCGTATTAGGTAGCTTTTTAGAGAGGTGGTGTTTCTTCGTAGAAGGCAACCACGTGCAAAATCTCTTTTATGGACTATATCCAGAAGAAGGCTATAGACTTAGAAAAGGCTATATGGAAAGAAAGAAAACGGTTATAAGGCTCTAATCTTTCTTTTGGCACTCCTCCCTTATTTTCCTATACACCGCCCTGAAAAGGGGCAGGGCGGTCTTAATTATGCTTGTATAAGCCTTTTCTGCCAAAGAAAAATCGTATATATGCACCACCTCTTTTCTTAGTCTAACCACACGAGGAATATTGTCTCCAAAACCTTTCTTTAACATTCCAACGGAGTAAAAACTCTTAAAACAATCCATAGGTGAATTGCATTCAAGCCCTTTTTGCTCTAAAAGAAAAGGTCTGACCGTCTTCCATAAGGTTTCAAAGGTGGACTCAAACCTTTTTATACAAACTTCATACAGAATTTCTTCCTCAAGCTTTTCTTTGAGGTCTTTTACCTGCTCTAATTTGTCTAAAGCCCTTTCTGTTTGAGCCAGCTTTTTAAGCAATCTCTCCCCACATGCCATAATACTGCTCCTATAAGTATGCTTTCTAAGAATTCCTCAGACATTCTCCTCAACTCTACAAGCTCAATCTTCTTTGGCGTGTCCACATATAGGTTTAGTTATTCCTCAAGCTGTAGAAAAAGCCCATCTTCTATAGACTCAAGGCAGTACGAAGCAAGGTCCAAGTCTGAAAGCTCTGTGTCCTCTCCTAAGGCAGTTGAGCCATACAGGAGAAGAAGACACTTATTTATGTTTAGCTCATACCCAAAAAGCTCAAGCACTTGTTTCCTTAATTTCCACAGCCCTCCACTTTCCATTACCAATCAAAAGACACAATGTCCACCTGTTGACCTGCCTTTAGCTCACGCACCCCTTCGTATACCACCATATAACAGTTGGTATCCACGTATGAGGTAAGCATGTGAGACTGAGTTTTAGGAGAATAATCGCAAAATAGCCTGCCATCCTTCTCCATATACCTCGCTCTTACGAACTCTCTTCTTTCCGCATCCCTTCTTGAAAAATCCCTAAGAAGCTCAGCCTTTAGAAACTTGGGTCTATGCTCTTCTACCCCCTGCATTTTCAAAAGGGCTGGTTTAACAAGCATATCAAAAGCCATAGCACAGGATACGGGATTGCCCGGCAGACCGAAGAATAGCGTCCTTCCCCTTTTGGCAAAAAGCACAGGTTTTGCAGGCTTTATCCTTAGCTTGTGGAAGACCACCTCAAAGCCAATATCCTTTACCAACTTATGGACAAAGTCTTTCTCTCCTGCGGAGACCCCACCTGTGGTGATAAAGACATCATAATCTTCTACTCTTTGGAGGACTTTCTCTATACTCTCAGGTTCATCCTTTACTATCCCCAATTGGTGCACTTCACAACCAAGCTCCCTTGCCCTTGCATACAGAAGGTGATTATTTGTGCTCCTTATCTGTGATGGCTTTTCTATAGATTCTCCCGGCTCTTTTATCTCATCGCCAGTAGAAAGCACAGCAACCTTTGGCTTTTGATAGACCTCCAAAAAGACCCTGTTGGCAAAGGCAAGCAGACCTACCTCATAGCCCCTTATCCTCGTGCCTCTTTTGAGAATAAGTTCTCCCGCCTTTATTTCTTCTCCCCTTCTCCTTATGTTAGCACCTTCTTTGAAAGACCTCTCTATAATCACATACTCGCCTTCAAGTTTCGTGTATTCCACAGGCACAACCGCATCCGCACCCTCTGGAATAGGTGCACCCGTGAATATCCTTATGGCTTGCCCTCTCTCTAAGCGTCCAGAAAACTCGCTACCTGCAGAAACTTCCCCCACCACCTTTAGCTTTACTGGAACTTCCTCAAGGTCTTGAGATACGACCGCATAGCCGTCCATGGCGGAGTTGTCAAAGGCTGGGCTGTCCCTGTCCGCAAACACATCCTCCGCCAGCACCCTCTTTACCGCATCCCATAGCAACACCCTTTCCGTTGGCAGTTTCTCCACTCTTTCAAGGAGCAAGTCAAGAGCTGTCTCGTAAGGCGTAAGCATGCCATACCCCCTAAACAAAGATTTTTGCAAAAT
>JAXSNY010000083.1:0-2760 GCA_037925365.1 Aquificaceae bacterium | reverse complement strand
TTACCATAACTTGGAAACCTTCTCCTTTAGCTCAAGCTCGTAGAGAAACTTATACTTAAGGAAGGTGTAAAAGAAGGCAGAAAGGGCAACCATAAAGCCTCTTAGACCATCAAGAAAACCCAATTGGGCAAAGTATACCTTAATAAAATGCCAAAGAGGATTGAATATTAGCTTATATAACCTGAACCTTTTGCCTTCACTTTTCATAATTTCCGCCATTGTATATGCGTAGTGCACCGTTTTTAAATACTGGTCTTTTAGACCTTTGTATGAGTAGTGATAGAGGTCTCCCTTTAACCTTCCTACGCTACCGCTAAATATAGCCCTTTCGTGGAGCAATCCTTCAAACCTTACCTTTCCCTTACGAAAAAGCCTAATCCTCCACTCGGGATACCATGCGTGTTTTAAAAAATCTCCCAAGTAATAAGTCCGTCTGCTAACCATATAAATATCATGCTTTGGGTTTTTGATTGCCTGCCCTATGCTTTCCCTTAGCTCCTTAGAAACTTCCTCATCCGCATCAAGCACAAACACCCAATCTCCAGAGCAAAGACCTATGCCGTAGTTTAGTTGGTCTGGGTATCCTTGCCATTCTCTAAAAAAAACCTTTGCTCCCAGCTCTTTGGCAATTTCCACAGTTCTATCCGTTGAGCCAGAGTCCACCACGATAACCTCATCCGCAAGTCCCTGCACGCTCTTTATGGCTCTTTCTATGTTTTTCTCCTCGTTTTTTGTCCGAATTAAGACAGACAACATTTTAGGCTTATAATTATAAACTATGGGAAAATTAAGGGTTCAAGATGTGGCAAAAGAGCTTGGTGTTCCAGTCAAAGAGGTGAGAGAGGTTCTCAAAGAGTGGGGTATAGATAAGGGGAATTTTGCTTACCTTGATGAAGAAGAGCTTCAGATAGTTTATGACCATTTTTCTGTTCCTAAGGAAAAGCCGGTAGAAAATGGAAGCAAAGCAGCAGTAAAAGAGGAGACCGTAGTAGTTTCTGAGCAGTCCAAAGAAGAAAAGCAAAAAGAAGAAAAAACCGAGCCAAAAAGGGAAGAAAAAAGATACAAAGACCAAAGGCAAAAGGATAAGAGACACCACGAAAGGACAAGACAGCCAGCAAGGGAAGCACCACCTCCAAGGCGAGAGAGGGCAGAGGAAAGGGAAAGACCACGGAGGGCAGAGGAAAGAAGACCATTTCCAGCAAGGGTTCCTGCACCACCACCCATGCTTCCAACTCGCGAGCAAAGGGTAGAAGAAAAACCTCAAAAGCCACAACCAAAGGAAAAACTCAGTAAAAGTGAAGAGCAAATGCTTAAAAAACTCCAACAGCCAGTGAAAAAGGAAAAGAAGGAAGAAAAGGAAGAGGAAATTAAGATAGTTCAAATTCCTGAGGTGATAACAGTAAGAGAGCTTGCAGACCTTCTAAAGACTCCCCCTAACCAGATAATGGCGGAGCTTCTCAAGAGGGGGATATTAGCTACAATAAATCAGACAGTTCCTTCTGATATCGCAGTTCAAGTAGCGGAAGCTCTTGGATTTCTTGCGGAGATAAAGTCGGAGGAAGTGAAGGAAGAGGAGGAGGTAGAGGCTTTTGAAGAGGGTGGAGAGCCAAGACCTCCAGTGGTGGTGGTTATGGGACACGTAGACCATGGAAAGACTACACTTTTAGACACCATAAGAAAGACAAGGGTTGCGGAGAGAGAAAAGGGTGGAATAACCCAGCATATTGGTGCATCGGTGGTGGAGATGTCAGATGGAAGGAAGATAATCTTCTTGGACACACCGGGTCATGAAGCCTTTACTTCTTTAAGGGCAAGGGGAGCTCAGGTTACAGACATAGCGGTTTTAGTGGTTGCTGCGGACGATGGCGTCATGCCACAGACTGTGGAAGCTATAAACCACGCCAAAGCCTTTAATGTGCCTATAATCGTAGCGGTCAATAAAATAGACAAGCCGGGGGCTGACCCTCAGAGGGTAAGGAGAGAGCTTTCTGAACTTGGACTAATACCAGAAGAGTGGGGTGGGGATACGGTGTTTGTGGATGTTTCTGCTAAGACGGGGCAGAATGTGGAGACCTTGCTTGAATACATACTCTTGGTGGCAGACCTGCTTGAACTGAAAGCCAATCCAAACAAGCCAGCAAGGGGGACAATAATAGAGTCTAAACTTGACAAGCAGAGGGGCGTGGTGGCAACAGTTCTGGTGCAAGAGGGGACTCTTAAACTTGGTGATATCTTTGTGGCGGGGACTACCTATGGACGCGTGAGGGCTATGTTTGATGATAAGGGCAGGAAGGTTAAAGAAGCAGGACCTTCTATGCCCGTTGAGGTGTTGGGCTTTGAAGAGCTTCCCATGGCAGGAGACCAGCTCAAAGTGGTTGAGGATGAAAGAAAAGCCAAGCAGATAGCGGAGCAGAGAAAACTCAAAAAGGAGCAGATGGAAAAGGTAGCCAAGGGCTTTGTGCTTGAGGAGGTCTTTAAAAAGATACAAGAAGGGGAACTAAAGGAGCTAAGGCTCATACTAAAGACGGATACAATTGGCTCTTTGGAAGCTCTGAAGAAGTCTCTCTCTGAGCTTTCCACACCTGAGGTCTCTGTAAGAATAATACATGGGGATGTGGGTGGCATAACAGAAAACGATGTTATGCTTGCCAAGGCGAGTGGTGCGGTTATAATGGGCTTTAACACGCGTCCAGACATAAAGGCAAGGGAAACTGCGGAAGCGGAGAAGGTAGATATAAGGCTCTATGGAATCATATACGA
>JAXSNY010000082.1:0-2803 GCA_037925365.1 Aquificaceae bacterium | reverse complement strand
GGCTTGTGGGAATAAAGAGCAGAGAAGTTTACGAAGCTCCGGGGGCAAAAGTGCTCTACGAAGCCTACAGAGACCTGCTTTCTTTGGTGCTTGACAGGTTTACTTTTCACTATTTCCTAACCCATATTCCACATGAGTATGCAAAGGTGGTATATGAAGGGCTATGGTTTTCACCTCTTAGGTATGCACTGGATGCTTTTAATTCCACTCTTGGGGAGTATGTAAACGGCAAGGTTATGCTCAAGCTATACAAAGGACACGTGCGGGTAGTAGGCAGGAACTCACCCAACAGTCTATATGTGGAGGATTTGGCAACGTATTCTGAAAAGGATGCCTTTGACCACAAGGCAGGTGCTAACTTTACAAAGGTGTTTGGTCTGCCATTGAAGGTTTTAGGGAGAGTGAGAAGAAGGTAAAATATATCTTATGCTCGTTGCAGTTCCTCTGACAGACAAGAACTTTGAGGAGAATCTAAGTCTTTGCAAAGAAAAGGGTGCGGACATAATAGAGCTTAGGGTTGACCTTTTTGAAAATAGAGACCCTCAGTTTGTGCTTGAATGTGTGGAAAGGGTTCAAAAGGAGGGTCTAAAGACCATTCTTACAGTGAGAAGTCAAAGGGAGGGTGGCTCACAGGTTGAAAATAGGTTGGAAATCTTCAGAAAGGTTGCTCCATACAGCGATTACACAGACATAGAGCTTTCCTCTCAAGATATCATCTCTCAGGTCAGAGACATAGTAAAAACTGCTGGAAAGAAACTCATAATCTCTTACCATAACTTTGAGCTTACACCTGCCAACTGGATACTAAGGGAAGTATTTAGAGAAGCAAGAAGGTGGGATGCGGATATCGTAAAGATTTCTGTAAAGGCAAACTCCTATCAAGATACCGCAAGGCTTTTGTGTCTTGGTAAAGAAGAAGAAGGGGAAAAAATCCTAATTGCCATGGGTGAATATGGAAAGGTTTCAAGGGTTGCAGGCGTTGTCTTTGGGTCTGTTATAAGCTATGCCTTTGTAGGTTCTGCGGTAGCACCTGGGCAGTTGAGCCTTGAGGAGATGGTGAGGGTAAGAGGTCTAGTAGCATGATAAAGAGAGCGATACTCTTTCTGTTTGCCCTTATAAGTCTCTCTCACCCTCAGACCTTAGACAGGCAGTTTTTTGAATTTGAGAGTCTCTTACAGAAGAATGCCCTAAGATACAAAAAGCAGACGCGCGCAGACGAAGTAATTTACGCCCACAGAAACCTCACCTTACGCGTAGAAAAGCCCAACAACAGGGTTTCTGGCTTGAGTGCATGGATAGTTCCAAGAAGGGATTACAGAGAAAATAAACAGACACTTGACTTTCTATCCTCTGCGGTAAGAGTGTTTTGCAAGGTGAAAGACCAGGAGGTAAGCAGGTTTATAGAAACCATTTCCTACTCTATAAACGTGGGAACATGCAAAGGTGAGCTCCACCACGTGATAGAGATGATGTGCTGGGAGCTTCTTTTAAGGTTAGATGGATGATTACACGAACTCTTCTGTTCGGTGAAGGTCTTTTTGAAACCATAAGGTGGAAGCCATCTGAAGAGAAGCTAAAACTTCATTACGAGAGGTTAAAAACCTCTGCGGAGTTCCTTGAGATTCCTTATCCTACTTACGAGGAGTTTTTAAAAGACCTTGAGGAGGTTTCAAGAGGAGAAAGGGAGCTTTATATAAAGTACATGCTTATTTCAAAGGGCGGTGAGTATCTTACAGATAAGCCCCAGTCATATGGAAAATTGTTGCTGGCTAAGCCACTAAAACCTATGCCTAAGAGCGTAAAACTTTGTCTTTCTCCTTACAAGAGACACTCCTCTGACCCCATATGTAGGCACAAGACCACTTCTTATCTTTTTAACCTTTTGGTCAAAAAGGACGCATTAAAAAGAGGCTTTTGGGATGGAACAGTGGTCAATGAGAAAGAGCATATCTGCGAAACCTCTACCGCAAACTTGCTTTTTTTGAAAGGTTCAAAGCTATACACTCCTGCCAGGGGGAATGGACTTTTGTGGGGAACTACCCTTGAGTTTCTAAGCAGGCGTTTAGAGATAAGGGAGGATTACATAAAAGTTTCTGAGATTGAAAATTTTGATTGTGCCTTTGTGCTAAACTCCCTTTTGCTATGTGCAGTTGTGGAAGAAGTGGACGGAAAGCAATTGAAGATGGATAATTCAACCTTTGAAGAGATTAACCATATCCTAAGAGTTTCCCTATAGCCTCTGCAAGTAGCATGTCCTCTGGGTATGTAATCTTTATATTTGTGGGTTCACCTTGAATTACACCCACCTTGTAGCCATACCTTTCAAGAAGTTGAGCGTCATCGGTAGCATAAAAACCCTCATTTCTTGCCTTGAAATGGCATTCAAGCAAGGTTTTTTTCCTAAAGGCTTGAGGGGTCTGAGAAAGCCACAGGTTTGTCCTGTCTACCGTTTCTATCACCATGCCATTGGCTACCCTCTTTATGGTATCCCTAACAGGCGAGGCAGGAATTTTACCTTCAAACTCTCCAAGGTCAGAAACCTTTAAAAAAAGTTCAAGGCTTGCAAAGGGTCTTGCACAGTCATGCAGGACTACAAGGTTTCCTTTGGCTTCAAGAAGTGCATTAAAGACAGAGTCTTGCCTCTCCTTTCCACCAGAGACCTTAACCACTCCAGCAGGAATGCTAAGGTTTATATCTTCTGGAGGCAAGACAAGAATGGTCTCATCAAACTTACCAACAAGCCTTTCCAAAGAATGCATAAACAGAGGCTTTCCAAAGAGCCTTTCAAATTGCTTTTTCCTGC
>JAXSNY010000081.1:0-2830 GCA_037925365.1 Aquificaceae bacterium | reverse complement strand
CCAAAATAGTCCCTTCCGCTATATCGTCTATGTAGGTGAAGTCCCTGCTTTGAGAGCCATCACCAAAGACTTCAAGAGGCTTGCCCTCAAGCACCCATTTTATAAACCTAAATATACTCATATCTGGTCTGCCTGCAGGACCGTAAACGGTAAAGTAGCGAACAATTGACACATCTATGCCATAAAGGTAGTGGTAAGTGTAGCAAAGAACCTCTGCGGACTTCTTTGAAGCGGCGTAGGGAGATATGGGTGTGTTAACAGGCAGGTCTTCTCTAAAGGGCATCTTTTGCCCCGCATAGAGAGAAGATGTGGAAGCTAATACGAACTTCTTAATACCAAAGTCTTTGCATAGCTCAAGCAGGTTCAAGGTGCCTATGGCGTTTGTGGTAAAGTAAACATAAGGGTTTTCTATGGAATAACGCACTCCAGCCCTCGCTGCCTCGTTTATTACGCAGTCAAAGGAGTGTTTTTTGAAAACCTCTTTTAGAGACTCCTTGTCTTCTATATCCACTGGGTAGAAGGTGAAATTCTCATACCCTTTGAGAAGTGATAGCCTATACTCCTTTAGCCTTGTGTCATAGTAGTCGTTCATGTTGTCCAGACCTACCACGCTGTAGCCTTTCTGAAGGAGTTTTTCTGAGACTTTCCAACCTATAAAGCCTGCACATCCCGTTATTAAAAAGTTCTTCATAACTTAGAATTTTAACATGGCTCTTGAAGTGTATGAATTTCTTCTTAAGAAAGGTATTGAGAGAAGAAGGGCTCAAGAGAAGTTTTTCAGCATAGTCCTGTCCGCTATAGAAGAAGGGAATAACTGCATAAAGATAATACAAGCACCTACGGGGACTGGAAAGACCTACGGCTACCTTATACCTCTTATGGAAAGGGAGCAGAAGGCAATAATCTCCACTGGGACAAAGCTACTTCAGGAGCAACTAAGAAGGGATATTGAAAATCTTAGGTCTTATTACTCCTATATCTACGGAAAGGGCATTAGCTACCTTATCTTGAAAGGCAAAAGCAACTACCTGTGCTTGGATAGGTTCTATGACCTGCCATCGGAGAGAAGACCTGCGGAGATTGAATCTCTGTTGGAGAGCGATTGGGATGGTGATTTTGAGTTTGTAAGTCTTGAGCCAGAACTTAGAGAAATGCTCTGTGTGGATGATGACTATTGCACCTTTCATTACAGACAAACCTGCAAGTATAGGCATGATTGCTTCTACTGGGGAAGGCTAAAAAGGCTTGAAAGGCAGGCGGACATAATTGTGGTAAACCACGCCCTTTTGACCCTAAAGGATTTTGAAAACCCAGAGGAGAGAGTGCTCGTCCTTGACGAAGCCCATGAGCTTGACAAGTATATAACCAGCAGTCTTACATGGGGAGTGTCCCTTTATACCCTTAGAGTTGATATAATGGGGAAGATCCTTGACTTTCTCAAAGACGCAAAGGTTGAATTAGAGGACTTTTTCATAAAACACTTTGAAGGACTTTTCAAAGAGCAAAAGGAAGAGCTCGCCCTTGAAAGTCTAAAACCATATGCGGAAGATTTTGAAACCCATATCCTTAAACCACTTTTGTTTTTCCACAAAACCATAAGAGAAAACCTCATATCACAGCTAACAAACTTTATCACAGACAAAATGTTCGTAAGCATAACCTTAAAAGAGTATATGCTTAAAAGCAATATTCTTGATTGGGAAAGGTATTTGGAATTAAAGGCAAACTATGACGCACCCAGTGAGGAAGAGGAAAAATGGATAAAGAAAATAAGAAACTACGAACTTTTGACAAAGAGAATAAATAGGGTTAGAGATTTCCACAAAATTATGAAAGAAGACCCACCTGGAATAGGATATCTCGTAGGTAGACGCTTTAGCAGAAGGCTTCAGACCTTTAACTACTGGCTTGAGGCTTTTCCCGTTTTTCCTGCAGGTCATGTGGACTGGGCAGGCTACAAGGCTATCATAATTACCTCAGCGACCGTTGACCCAGAGGACCTAAATCAAACCTTGGGGATAAAGGGTGAATACTATGACCTTGAGCATTCCTTTCCTTACGAGAAGGTTAATTTTCTCGTATACTTGGCAGACCCAAGAAGAAAGGAAGAGTGGGAGCAGTGCCTAAAGGATGCTTATAAATATCTTAGAAGCCTATACGATAAACTTCTGGTGCTTTTAACTAACAAGGAACATGTAAGGCTTTTTGAAAAGGAAAGAGATATAGCCTTTCAGGGAGATGAGCCTTTGTCTGGACTTCTTGAAAAGCTAAGGTCTGGAAGGATAAAAGCCCTTGTGGGGCTCGATAGCCTCTGGTTTGGCGTTGATGTAAAAGGAGAGAAGGGTATACTTATGGCAAAGCTGCCGTTTGAAAGTCCAGAAGAACCTATAACCTTTCATAGAATAAGGTTTCTAAAATCCATGGGGCTTGACCCTTTTGAGTATCAAAAAAGAAAGGCTCTCATAAAGTTTAGACAGGGCATAGGTAGGCTAATGAGAAGTAAGGAGGATAGTGGGACTATAGTTTTATGCGATAGGAGAATATACAAGTTTAGAGAATTTTTGGAGTCTGTGGAGGAGCTTGGTATAAGGGTTAAGAATGTAAAGGAGTATCTCTAAAGTTTTATATTCTTGTTGTGGAAGAGGCTAATATTGTCAAGTATTACTGAATTCATACAAACTATCAAATAACCCCTTTATGTCTTTTTTTTATAAATTTTTTGGCATCTTCCATATTTAACCGTTCAATTATGGTGCTATAATATTGCTCAGATAACTCAATAGTTATGAAATGTCTACCTAACCTTTTAGCAACTACTGCGGTAGTCCCT
>JAXSNY010000080.1:0-2841 GCA_037925365.1 Aquificaceae bacterium | reverse complement strand
CAAGACCTAATATTCTTTGAGCTATCCTATCTGGATAGAAGGGCTCAATATCTTCAATCTTCTCACCCACTCCTATGAACTTCACACCCACACCAAGAGCTTCTTTAACAGAAAGGGCAACACCACCTCTTGCGTCGCCATCCATCTTGGTAAGCACCACTCCAGTAAGACCAAGAAGCTCATGGAAGGTTTTTGCAGACTCAAGGGCGGACTGTCCTTGCATGGCATCCGCAACATATATAACCTCTGAGGGCTTGACTACATCTTTTATCTGTTTTAGCTCTTCCATAAGCTCTTCGTCTATATGAAGCCTTCCTGCGGTATCAAGGAGAAGGTAGTCTACAGATTCTTCTTTGGCTTTTTGAAGTGCCCTTTTGGCTATTTCCACCGCAGTAAGACCCTCCTCAAAGCCATAGTAAGGGACACCTATCTTTTCCGCGAGTTTTTGAAGCTGTAGCATCGCTGCAGGTCTTCTCACGTCTGTGGAGCTCAAAGATACCTTAAAGCCTTGCTCCTTTAGATAGTTGGCTATCTTGCCTATGCTGGTGGTCTTACCAGTTCCCTGAAGTCCCACGAAAAGCACCACACCCTTCTTTAGGTCCTGCTTTTGACCACCGAGGGTTTGAACAAGCTCTTCGTATATGGTAAGCAGAAAGCTATCCTGTGGTGATGGGCTTTTGGTGAGGTCTTCGCTCAATGCCCTCTCTCGGACTCTTTTTAAGAAACCCTTTACCACATCATAGTCCACATCTGCCTCTATGAGAGCGGATCTTACTTCCCTTAGCACATCGTTGACCTGCTTTTCGGTTAGCTTTCTCGTATCTTTTACCCTACCAAGAGCCTTGCTAAACTTTTCAGTAAGCAGTTCCAGCATAAGGTTTAGTATAATACAGTGTATGCCTACTTTCAAGATAGCGGTTTTAGAGGGAGATGGAATAGGTCCAGAGATAATTGCTTCTACCCTTAGGGTGCTAAAAAGGCTTGGTGAGCTTTCTAATGTGGATTTTGTTTTTGAAAAGGCTCTTATAGGTGGCTCTGCCATAGACCAGAAGGGCACGCCATTGCCGCAGGAGACGGTGGAGCTATGCCTTAAGTCGGACGCAGTGCTTCTTGGTGCAGTGGGAGGTCCCAAGTGGGACAATCTTCCCACAGATAAAAGACCAGAGAAGGGTCTTTTGGGTATAAGAAAGGCTCTTGACCTTTATGCAAACCTCAGACCTGCAAAAGTGTATGAGCCACTTATTAGCTCCTCTCCTCTAAAGGAGCAAATCGCAAGGGGGACAGACTTTATAGTGGTTAGAGAGCTCACCGGTGATGTCTACTATGGAGAGCCAAGGGGTATTTTTCTGTATGAGGGCAAAAGGGTAGGCATAAACACTATGAGGTATACAGAAGATGAGATAAGACGCGTTGTGCGTAAAGCCTTTGAGATAGCACGCCAGAGAAGGAAAAAGCTCACAAGCGTTGACAAGTCTAACGTTTTAGAGGTTAGTGGTTTGTGGAAAGCGGTGGTGGAGGAAGAGGCAAAAAACTATCCAGATGTGGAGCTGGAGCACCTTTATGTGGATAACTGTGCCATGCAGATAGTGAGAAGACCCTCTTCCTTTGATGTGATAGTAACGGGTAATATCTTTGGAGACATACTCTCTGACGAGGCGGCGGTTATAACGGGGAGTCTTGGAATGCTACCCTCTGCAAGCCTTGGAGACAAGTATGCTCTCTATGAGCCAGTGCATGGTTCTGCACCGGATATAGCAGGCAAGGGTGTGGCGAACCCGATAGCTACCATACTTTCTGCAAGCATGATGCTTAGATATTCCTTTAGGCTTGAAAAAGAGGCAGACCTTATAGATAGAGCAGTGGAGCTGGTGCTTGAAAAGGGCTACAGAACTCCAGACATATACAGCGAGGGTTGTGTAAAGGTTGGAACAGACGCTATGACAGACGCTGTGATAAAAGCTATGGAGGAGCTATGGGAAGGCTTGTCTTAATTTTCTTAATCTTCTTCTCTGTAAATGTATGGGCTCAGGATGCCTTGCAAGGCTTAAGAGATTTCTTCCAGAGGGAGGGCTATGTGGTAAAAGCAGACGCAAACAGAGTGCTTATAGACCTTGGCAGAGAGAAGGTGAGGGTTGGTGAAGAATTTGCAATCCTTAGAGAGGGCAAGGAGATAGTCCATCCCATTACAAAGCAGGTTATAGGAAGAGAAAGCCAACAAGTGGGGACTCTCAGAGTGGAAGAGGTGCAGGATAACTTTTCTTACGCAAGACTCATTGAAGGGTCTCCAAAGGAAGGAGACAGAATAAGGCTTTTGGCAAAAGATGTGTGCTTTGAGGGTTCGGAAGAGTGGTTTTTCAAACTTAGTTCAGTCCTACCAGAATTGAAAGGGGAGAAAGCATGCACATACACCATAAAGGAGCTAAAAGATGGCATAGGTGTGGAGTATAGAAACTCGCCTGTAGCCTTTTTCCAAACACAGCAGGCGGTAGTGCAGGGCATAGAGAGGACAAATCTTGAGGATATAAACCTGCTTGCAAGACCAAGACTTCTCAAAGCCTTGCCATCGCTACCTCTATCCGCAGACCTCTGCGACCTTACTGGGACTGGTAATGAGTTTCTCGTAGTGCTTTTCTCTGGAAGGGTTGAGGTTTATGAGCTTTTGAAAAACGACTTGGTAAAGAGGTCTGAATACAGCTTGCCTGCAGGTGTTCCCATAGGTCTCAGCTGTGGAAAAATAGGTGCAGATGATAGAGACCTTGTGCTTGTAAATATGGTATCTGGAGACTCAGCAAATTCTCTCATCCTTAGGGCAGTAGGTGATACCCTTATCCCTGTAAGGAG
>JAXSNY010000079.1:0-2869 GCA_037925365.1 Aquificaceae bacterium | reverse complement strand
GTTTCCTTCCAAAGCTCTGCTGGGTTCAATACGGTAAGCAAAACCTCCTGAGCTCCGCTCCTGTCCATTTCCTTGCGAACTATGTTTTCTATCTTTCTTAGAACTCTCACGCCAGGTGGAGTAAGCTCATATATGCCCGCAGAGACCTGCTTGATAAAGCCAGCCTTAAGGAGTAGTTTATGCGAGGGTGCTTCCGTATCCGCAGGGTCTTCCTTTGAAGTATACCAAAAATACTTGCTCCAACGCATTTTGCTAATTATATCACTTAAGCAGGTCCATAACCTTTTTGATGCTAACCCTCATCCTTTCAAAGGATTCCGCCAGCTTGCCTATCTCATCATCGGACTTGACCTCTATAGGTTCATCCACATTACCCTTGGCAATTTCTTCTGCCTTCCTCTGGAGCTCTTCTACAGGTTTAAATACAAGCCTGTCAAGAGTTATGAGTATAAACAACGTGATGGCAAGAAATATGCCAAAGACCACAAGACCTCTTATCAAACCATTTAGCTGAGCCCGAAGTATTATAGCCTCAAAAGGCACAGAAACCATAACCGCACCCACCAGCTCACCCACCTTCCAGTTAGGGTCATACTGAGGGTTATACTTGGCTATTAGGCTTTTAGGCATGGCCTCTCTGGTAGAATGGCAGGTCATACATCCAGCTTCTGCCACTTTTCCAAAGGCGTGAACAAAATACCTATGCCCCTTCACATCCATGACGCCCACATACTCCTTTTGGTTAGTTGCCTTCATGAAGTTTATTATTTTTGCTTCCTCAGGTGTTGGGTTGTTTTTGGGGTTTATGGGGTTGTAGGCTACTTGTCTTAGTTGAAAGTCTGGCATCTTTTCGTTTACCATGTTAAAGATGGAAGCAGTAAAAAAGCTAGAAGACTGAGCTTCCAAGATAAAGTCCTCCTGAACACAACCCTTAGCCCTCCCAAGGAAGTCAAAGATAAGGGGTCTAAGTGTCTTTCTCACATACTCTCTTGAGCTATCGCTGAAGGTTATGGCTGCGTTCACCTTCTCCTCTGTGGTATAGACTGCCTTGTCTACCTCTGTTTTGTAGGTGTATATGCCTGTTGCAAGGCCTGCAATAGCACCAAAAAGTAAGATAGGTATACTTATCTTCCATCTTATACTTTTGGGTAGAAGTTTTTTCATGACAACCACCTCATTGTTTTTTCTATGAACCTCTTTGAATGTTTTTCATCAGGTATCTCCTCCGCAAGCCTTTGTATGAACTCTGGAAGCTTATCTTCTGGGAGCCCGTCTGGTGCAAGGCCCATTTTCTCAAAGACCTTCTTCCACACAGCAACACCTACGGGACCGATTTCCTCCAAAAAGGCATTCCTTATAGAGGAGAGTGTAGTGCTTGCCACAAAGCTCGTTTCTCTAACAGACAAGCCAAAATGCACATTTATAGGTCTGAGGTCTGTGTTCATTTCCAAGGTATAGAGGTTAATAAAGGTCACAGCTCCCTGAGGAAGATGATCGGTTTCTTTTTCTATATGTCCAAGCCTGTTTAATGCCTTAAAGATAACATAATTTCCCTTCATCAGGCTGAAAAAACGCATTCCTTCAGTTAAAAAAATTTCCACAAGAAGGTATGAAGTGCCATATTTTTTTATCAGCTCCTTAATGTCCTGCAAATTACCACCCTTCACGTTCCCTACCCTTTTAAGACTATCAAGAGAAGCCAAAAAGTTCACAAACTCTGGTTCTGTTTGGAATACAGCCATGTAGGCATTACTTGGCTCTACCTGCAAAGTTGCATCCTTTGACCAATTTTTACCGCTGATGAAGACTGGCTTTCCTCCAGAAAAGGCAATAAAGGGACCAAGCCCAGCCTCACCGCAGATTATCATATAGCCGTGCATTTGCATGAACCTTATGTTTTCAAGAACCTTGTTGAGGTCCGCATGAGAAAGCTGGATGGGTGCTATAAGCTCATGACCGTAGGTGATAAAGTTGTATGGGCTTATTCTGTCCTTAAGGCATTCCAGAAAAGCAAAGACTTCAATGGGTGATGTGGTATAAAGAGACAAAAAGCCCCTTTCTTGGTAGGCTTTGTATCCTTCCGCCTCTATCCTATTGCCAGTCCCATCTGAAAAGTATCTTATACCCGCCACTTCCCTCCCGCGCAGGTAGAAGAGATAGTCCTCTGCTTCCCAATATGTTAGTTTCATAAAGCCTGTAAAGGACTTTTTCCTTATCTCCTCTTTCAAGGTATCAAACCTTATGGTGCTTATGTCTATGTCTTTATATAAGGGTGTTCCTCGCATATTTTCTTACCAGTATATTTTTTATGACCTTTTGAAAGGTTTCTAACACTCCCTCTCCTCTTATTGCTACCGCTGGCACATAGTCTGTAGCCCAAGGGTTAAAACGCACCTGCATGTCCTCTATTTCCATGGCGTCAGGTAGGTCCCTTTTGTTATATTGAACCACCACGGGAAATCTAAGCAAGTCCTCTCCCTGTTCCTTCAGGACGGCTGCGGTCTCTCTCATTACAAGAAAGTTTATCTTTTCTCTCTCTTTTGAGCTATCCACCACAAAAACAAGCCCATCCACTTCCTTCATTATGACTTTTCTGAGGGGATGAAGCCTGAATTGACCAGGTGTTGTAAGTATCTTTAATTCAAATTCATATCCATCAATGTTTATAGAGCTTATAAACATTTCTACAAAAAGCGTCCTTTGTTCTTCAGTTTCCATAACCACCATATCACCTTTAGTTAAATTCTTTTCCCTTAGTATTTCATACAGCTTTTTTACGTTAGTGCTTTTGCCAGCCAGACTGGAGCCAAAATACACTATCTTAAGCCTCATAAGCACCTCCTAAAATCCTATTCAGTTTTTCCTCAAG
>JAXSNY010000078.1:0-2869 GCA_037925365.1 Aquificaceae bacterium | reverse complement strand
TGCTTTCCTACTGGCTTCTCAAGGGAGGGAAGGAAGAAAGTGCCTTCTTTTCCGCTTTGAGAAAAAGGTATACTTCCTTTCTTTCCTTTGCCTTTAGGGTAAGACCTGTGGTGCTTTTGCTTGCCCTTACTTCCTTTGTGTTTTCCGTGTTTTTGCTCTCAAGGGTTGGAAAGGAGTTTGCTCCACCCCTCGAGGAGGGTGCGGTGCTTGTAAAGTCCTTTCTTGACCCTAATGTGTCCCTTGAGGAAGCCAAAAGGGTAGCAAGGCTCGTGGAAGAGACCGCCTTAAAATACCCAGAGGTGCTCCATACCTTTTCCAACATAGGAAGGGCAGAGGTGGGAGAGCCAGAAGACGTGAGCTACATAGAAACCTTTATCATACTAAAGCCTGTCAGTGAGTGGAGGAGCTTTAAAAGCAGGGTTGAGTTTGAAGAGCTTCTGAGAAAGAACCTTGAGGGTGTGCCCGGTGTGGAGTTTAGCTTTACCCAACCCATACAGATGCGTATAGATGAGCTTCTCTCTGGAGTAAAGGCAACCCTTGCCATAAAGGTATTTGGAGAAGACCTTGAGAAGATAAACCAACTGGCGGGAGATATAGAGGAGCTGGTAGCCCAGACAAAGGGTGCAGTGGACGTGGAAACGGAGGCTCAATCGGGCAAACTCCAGCTTAGGATAGTTCCCAAAAAGGAGATGCTTCAGAAGTATAACCTTACCACTCAGGACATAATGAAGGTGGTTTCCTACTACCTTGGTGGTTCAGAGATGGCACAGCTCCAAGAGGAAACCATACTCTTCCCTATAGTCCTAACCCTTAAGGAAAAAACTTTAGAAGAGGTAAGGTCTTTGCCCGTGCTTGTGCAGGATGGTAGCCTTCTTACCCTCTCGGAGGTGGCGGACGTATACATAGCGGAAGGCTACAACAAGATAAGAAGAGAGAATGGTATGAGGTATGCACTTGTTCAAAGTAATCTTACCGGAAGAGACTTAGGAGGCTTTGTGCAGGAGATAAAGACAAAGATAGAAAAAGACATAAAACTTCCCGAGGGATACTACATAGCCTTTGGAGGACAGTTTGAAAACCAAGAGAGGGCTATGAAGAGGCTTATGGTAGCGGTTCCCTTGGCTATAGGGCTTATATTCTTGCTTTTGTATATGAACTACGCTTCTTTGAAGGATGCCCTTGTGGTTATGCTAAACGTGCCCTTTGCAGTAGTGGGTGGCGTTATAGCCCTTTACCTTTCTGGCTACAACCTCTCTGTGCCCTCTGCTGTTGGCTTTATTGCGGTTTTTGGTATTGCGGTTCTAAACGGAGTGGTGCTTATCTCTTATGCAAGAAGTCTTATAGAGGAAGGTGTGCCAGTTAGAGAAGCCCTTTTCAAAGCAGGCTCAAGAAGGCTAAGGCCCATACTTATAACCGCCACTGCCGCATCTCTTGGACTTTTGCCCATGCTCTTGAGCAGAGATATAGGCTCTGAAGTTCAAAAACCCCTTGCGGTGGTGGTGATAGGAGGCATCTTTACTTCTACCATGCTAACTCTTGTGGTTTTGCCACTGGTCTACGAGCTGGTGGCAGGGAGGAGGAAAAATGGAGCTCATTAAACTGCACCCACCATTTACCCACTTTGCCATAGCCATGCCCGTGGCCCTTTTGATAGTAGACCTATACTATCGCATAAGGAAAAAGGACCCTGATGGGCTTCATATGACCTTTAGCTTACTTGGAAGCCTCTCAGTAGTGCTTGGAGCTATAAGCGGGATAATAGCCCACGAGCCTATAGAAGACAAGTTCTATCAAACAGGCATCTTTTCAACTCACGAATACTTGGGGCTTTTATTGGCTGTGTATTTCCTTGCCTTGCTTGGTGTAAGGCTTAGCTTTTCAAAAACCCCCGACCATGAGAAGCTTGTTTACGGTTATGCTTCTTTTGGGAACCGCCCTCCTTTTTATACAAGGAAACCTTGGAGGCTCAATAGTTTATGACCATATGGTAAAGCCTTGGCTTGAAAAATAGTTATTCCGTGCCCCAGAGCCCTCTTCTCTTTTCCCTTGCTTCCCTCTGAGCTTGTAAGAATCTTTCCTGATACTTTACATTCGGAGGAATGGTGTATACCATGGCGTAGCCTTCTCTTAAGAGCACTTCATTAAGCATCCTGCCATCACGAAGCCAGACATAAGCCAAGAGCCTTCCATACCTGTCTGTTTTTTGAGCGTCAAACTCAAGGTATACGGTTTCTCCTCTTGGTAGCAGTCTCTTGGTAAACTCCGCAGAAGCCTTACCCATTTTGATTATCTCCTCAAGGCTTTGACCACTTCTTCCCGCATCTCTCCTTGCCTTGGGATTGTCCGAGCTCTCTGGAGTATCCACGCCTATAAGCCTTACCTTTACATCCTCGCCAGAGGAAAGCCTACAATGGAAGGTATCTCCATCCATCACGCGCACCACAGTGCAAGGTATAGTGTTTTCTGGAGCTTTTGCAGGCTGGCTACTACCACAGGAAATTACGCTAACAAACACCAAAAGCAGTAGCTTTACATACAAACGCATGGAACAATTTTAAGCCAATTGGCTTGCTCCTATGCTATATTTAAAACATGGAAAGGAGCCTCTGGGAAGAAGCCCTCGTTGAGGAGGTTATCTACCTTATAGCCCACCTTGCCCATGCGGAGCAACACCTTATGGAGCTGGAAGGTGAGACAAAGCTTGAAGACCTCATAACCTACATTGACGAGCTAAGAAACAGAAGAAAAAGCGTGGGAAACCTTCTTTTCTCTATCCTTGAGGTTTCTGGCGAATCTGGTGGAGAGTTCAGGAGCAAGGTGGAAAGCCTTTGGTGCACTCTTAAGCACCTTTCTATGGCTATGGTTCATT
>JAXSNY010000077.1:0-2871 GCA_037925365.1 Aquificaceae bacterium | reverse complement strand
GTAGCCCAGACAAAGGGTGCGGTGGACGTGGAAACGGAGGCTCAATCGGGCAAACTCCAGCTTAGGATAGTTCCCAAAAAGGAGATGCTCCAGAAGTATAACCTTACCACTCAGGACATAATGAAGGTTGTCTCCTACTACCTTGGTGGTTCAGAGATAGCACAGCTCCAAGAGGAGACCATACTCTTCCCTGTAATCCTAACCCTTAAGGAAAAAGCCTTGGAAGAGGTAAGGTCTTTGCCCGTGCTTACGCAAGATGGTAGCCTTCTTACCCTCTCGGAGGTAGCGGATGTATACATAACGGAAGGCTACAACAAGATAAGAAGAGAGAATGGCATGAGGTATGCACTTGTTCAAAGCAATCTTACCGGAAGAGACTTGGGAGGCTTTGTGCAGGAGATAAAGACAAAGATAGAAAAAGGCATAAAACTTCCTGAAGGATACTACATAGCCTTTGGAGGGCAGTTTGAAAACCAAGAGAGGGCTATGAAGAGGCTTATGGTAGCGGTTCCCTTGGCTATAGGGCTTATATTCTTGCTTTTGTATATGAACTACGCTTCTTTGAAGGATGCCCTTGTGGTTATGCTAAACGTGCCCTTTGCAGTAGTGGGTGGTGTTATAGCCCTTTACCTTTCTGGCTACAACCTCTCTGTGCCCTCTGCGGTTGGCTTTATTGCGGTTTTTGGTATTGCGGTTCTAAACGGAGTGGTGCTTATCTCTTATGCAAGAAGCCTTATAATAGAGGAAGGTGTGCCAGTTAGAGAAGCCCTCTTTAAAGCAGGCTCAAGAAGGCTAAGACCCATACTTATAACCGCCACTGCCGCATCCCTTGGACTTTTGCCCATGCTCCTGAGCAGAGATATAGGCTCTGAAGTTCAAAAGCCCCTTGCGGTGGTGGTGATAGGAGGCATCTTTACTTCTACCATGCTAACTCTTGTAGTGTTACCACTCGTTTACGAGTTGGTGGCAGGGAGGAAGAAAAATGGAGCTAATTAAACTACACCCACCATTTACCCACTTTGCCATAGCCATGCCAGTAGCCCTTTTGATAGTAGACCTATACTATCGCATAAGGGAAAAGGACCCCGATGGGCTTCATACGACCTTTAGCTTACTTGGAAGCCTCTCAGTAGTGCTTGGAGCTATAAGCAGGATGATAGCCTACGAGCCTATAGAAGACAAGCTCTATCAAGTAGGCATCTTCTCATCTCACAAATACTTAGGGCTTTTATTGGCTGTGTATTTCCTTGCCTTGCTTGGTGTAAGGCTTAGCTTTTCAAAAACCCCCGACCATGAGAAGCTTGTTTACGGTTATGCTTCTTTTGGGAACCGCCCTCCTTTTTATACAAGGAAACCTTGGAGGCTCGGTGGTCTATGACCACATGGTAGAGACTTGACTTGAAAAGTAGTTATTCCATACTCCATAGTCCCTTTCTGTTTTCCCTTGCGTATCTTTGAGCCTCAAGAAATCTTTCCTGATACTTTACATTTGGAGGAATGGTGTATACCATAGCGTAGCCTTCTCTCACGATAAGCTCATTAAGCATCCTGCCATCACGAAGCCAAACATAAGCCAAAAGTCTTCCATACCTGTCTGTTTTTTGCACGTCAAACTCAAGGTATACGGTTTCTCCTTTTGGTAGCACTCTTTTGGTAAACTCAGCAGAAGCTCTGCCCATTTTAATTATCTCCTCAAGGCTTTGCCCACTTCTTTCCGCATCTCTTCTTGCCTTGGGATTGTCCGAACTCTCTGGGGTATCCACGCCTATAAGCCTTACCTTCACCTCCTCACCAGAGGAGAGCCTACAGTGGAAAGTATCTCCATCCACCACGCGCACCACAGTGCAAGGTATGGTATTTTCTGGAGATTTTGCTGGTTGACTTCCACCACTACAGGAAATTACGCTAAAAAACACCAAAAGCAGTAGCTTTACATACAAACGCATGGAACAATTTTAAGCTAATTGGCTTGCTCCTATGCTATATTTAAAACATGGGGAAAAGCCTCTGGGAAGAAGCTCTTGTTGAGGAGGTTATCTACCTTATAGCCCACCTTGCCCATGCGGAGCAGCACCTTATGGAGCTTGAAGGCGAGACAAAACTTGAAGACCTCATAACCTACATTGACGAGTTAAGAAATAGGAGAAAAAGCGTGGGAAACCTTCTTTTCTCTATCCTTGAGGTTTCTGGTGAATCTGGTGGAGAGTTCAGGAGCAAGGTGGAAAGCCTTTGGTGCACTCTTAAGCATCTTTCTATGGCTATGGTTCACTGCGACGAGTCTGCGGAGAAGGTCATAAGAAGGTTAGACTGTGCCATGGCACAAGGGAGAGAGGAAGAGGCAAAGAAGCTTTCTGAAAAGCTCAAAGAGCTATACGACCTGCGACAGGCTTTACGAAATTCTATAAGAGAGCTTCTTTTTGAGGTTTCCAAGAAGCTCACAAAGGGACCTGCGGTAAGATGCAGGGAAGACTTGTGTGTTTCACAAGGAGAAGAAAATGCCCTACAAGGACCTGAGAGAGTTTCTCAAACTGCTTGAAAAGGAAGGTGAGCTTGCACGCATAAGGGAAGAGGTCTCTCCTATCCTTGAGATAACGGAGATTAACGACAGGGTCTGCAAAATGCCCGGCGGTGGCAAGGCTCTGCTCTTTGAAAGGGTCAAAGGCTATAGCACCCCAGTGCTAACAAACCTTTTGGGTTCGGAAAGGAGGATAAAGCTTGCCCTTGGCTATGAGAACCTTGAGGACATAGGCTGGAAGCTCTACAAACTCCTAAGACCAGAGATACCCCACACTTTCCTTGACAAGCTAAAAAGACTTCCAGAGCTAAAGAAACTAAACGACTCTCTACCAAGAACTGTAAAGGATGGGAGCG
>JAXSNY010000076.1:0-2951 GCA_037925365.1 Aquificaceae bacterium | reverse complement strand
CCGCCTCTACCTTCCATTCAAAGTATTCGTTCCTCGTGCATCCCCAGTGGGTAAGAGAAGAATAAAAGACTTTTGGTCTGCCCCACTGGTCAAGCTCTGGCTTTATACCCTCAGCAAGCATAAGCATGGTTCCCACTATCCATTCTGGATGTGCTGGACAGCCAGAGAGGTTTATCACTGGCATACCACTTCTTGACTTAAAACCCTCATCCAGCAGTCCCCTTCTTTCCTTAAACCTGTAAGAAAGACCACATACAGTCTCATCCGCAAGGGCTGGAATGTTTCCATAAACCGCACAGTTTCCAACCGCTATCACATATTTGGCAATTTTACACAGCTCTCTTGTTTCTACTTCGTCGGTTCTCACCGCACCCTCCACTATAAGTATGTCAACACCCTCACCGCTCTTTATAAGCTCTTCAACCGCCTCTTCTTGAGCTTTGAGAGAAAGGCTGGGATGATAAAGAAATTCAAGCCTCTTAGAGAGTGTGTGAAGGCTTTCATAGTTCAAAAAAGAGTGTGTATTTCCACAACAGGTAAGCCTCTGAAGCCAGAAAACTCTCATACTAAACTTTTCCTAAAAGCTTTTACCTTAAAACGGAGATATTCAATCCACTCTTCCATACCCTCTCCAGTCTTTGCGGATAGCCTTAGGATATCTATGGAGGGGTTTACCCTTCTGGCAGACCTTATGGCTCTTTCTATGCTGAAGTCCACATATGGCAGGAGGTCTGTTTTCGTTATCACCATTAGCTGTGCACTTCTGAACATTACAGGATACTTCTCTGGCTTGTCATCGCCTTCTACTACAGAGAGAAGAACCACGTTCATGTGAGTTCCCACGTCATAGCTGGCAGGGCAGACAAGGTTTCCCACGTTTTCTATAAAGACTATGTCAAGCTCCGCTAAGGGAAGTTTATGTATTCCCTCATGCACCATAAAGGCATCAAGATGACATGCGGAACCCGTGCTTATCTGCACCGCAGGTGCACCTTTTGCCCTTATCCTCTGAGCGTCTCTGTCCGTTTCCAAATCTCCTTCTATAACTCCTACTCTTAGGTCTGAAAGGGACTCAATGGTCTTTTCAAGCAGTGAGGTTTTTCCCGCACCCGGTGAGGACATGAGGTTTATGGCAAATACACCATGCTCCTCAAAGTGCTCTCTGTTCTCCTTCGCCTGAAGGTCGTTCCTTTCAAGCACCTTTTTGAAAAGGTTTACCTCTTCTCTATGGCTATGTTCATGCTTATGGTTTATGGAACATCCACACTCTTGACACATGATTTCCTCCTGAATGGTTATTCATTAAATATAGACCTTTAACGGGCTTCGTCAACAAGGTTAGGGAGTGCTTTGGTGTTTTTAGGTCTTATCCCTCTGCACCAAATCTCTTACAGTCTCCACAGCTTTGTCTATTTCCACATCCCACCTTTCTCCTGTGTGTCTATTTTGGAGTTCCACCTTGCCTTCCTTTATCTTTCTGCCTACCACTATCCTGTATGGAAATCCGCACAAGTCTGCATCCGCAAACTTAAAGCCTGGGCTTTGGTCTCTATCGTCGTATATGGTTTCTATACCATGTTCCTGTGCCAGCATATATAGGTTTTCCGCCACCGCCTTTTGCTCTTGGTCTTCCATGTTTACGCATATTATGTCAAGCTCAAAGGGTGCAACCGAAATGGGCCACTTTATTCCCTTTTCGTCGTGATACTGCTCCACGATTGCAGAGATGCACCTTGAAATGCCCACGCCATAGCAACCCATTATGATGGGTTTTTCTTGTCCTGTGGGGTCTGTGTAGTAGGCTCTCATAGGCTCAGAATACCTTGTCCCAAGAAGGAATATATGCCCCAGCTCAAGACCTTTGCTTACCTTGAGGGGAGAGCCACACTTAGGGCATGGGTCACCTTCTTCTACCTGACACACATCCACAAACTCTCCATATTGAAAGTCCCTCTCTGGGTTGGCGTTTATGTAATGATAATCTGGCTTATTGAAGGCTATTACCGCGTTCTTTAGTCCATAGGTAGAGTTGTCCCAGTAGACCTTTATCTGAGCTGGAAGGTTAAAGGGTCCTATAAAGCCCTTGCTGGTTTTCAAAATATCTTGGACCTCCTTGTCTTCCGCCAGCCTAAAATTCTCCGTTCCCAAAACAGCCTCCACCTTATTCTCGTCTATGCTCCTGTCTCCCCTTATGAGGAACATAACTGGCTCTTTTCCATTTACCATATAAAGCACCGCCTTTACTATCTTCCTTGCAGGAACTCCGAGGAAAGAGGAAAGCTTTTCAATGGTGTCTGTGTTTGGTGTATGAATTTCCTTTAAAGGTAAAGGCTCCTCTTCCTCTTCTTTAGGCTTGGAAAGTCTTACTATTTCTGCGTTTGCTCCATAGCCACAGCTTTCACAGTATGCAACCCTTGCCTCTCCGTAGGGAGTTATAGCAACAAACTCATGAGAGCTTAGTCCACCTATAGTCCCCACGCTTGCTTCCACGAGCAGTGTCTTTAGCCTGAGTTTTTTAAATATCCTATCGTAGGCAAACTTCATGCTTTCGTAAGACATCATGGCGGAAAACTCATCTGGGTCAAAGGAGTAGGCGTCTTTCATGATAAACTCCCTTCCCCTTATGAGACCAAAGCGAGGTCTTTTTTCGTCTCTGAACTTAACCTGTATCTGGTAAAGAACCACAGGCAGTTGTCTATAGGAGCTTACAAAGGACCTAACAAGGTCTGTTATCTCCTCCTCATGGGTTGGTCCAAGACAGTATTCTCTACCGTTCCTGTCCTTTAGAGTAAAGAGCTCTCTACCATATAAGTCCCACCTTCCCGTTTCCTTCCAAAGCTCTGCTGGGTTCAATACGGTAAGCAAAACCTCCTGAGCTCCGCTCCTGTCCATTTCCTTGCGAACTATGTTTTCTATCTTTCTTAGAACTCTCACGCCAGGTGGAGTAAGCT
>JAXSNY010000075.1:0-3018 GCA_037925365.1 Aquificaceae bacterium | reverse complement strand
GGGAACTTTCTTCTTTGGATATAGTGCTTGTAGATACAGGTGGCAGAAGCCAATATAACGAGGTCAAGCTAAAGGAGCTTGCATCCTTCTTTACAAAGCTTCCAGCACTTAAGGCATACATAACCCTAAGTGCCAACACAGAAGAAAGGGTTCAGTATGAGATAATACAGAGCTTTAGCGTGGTAGAGCCTTCTGGTCTCATATTTACCAAATTGGACGAGACCAGCTACTTTGGAACTTTAGTTAATGTTGCCTACAGAACCCAGATACCTATCCTATGCCTTACAACTGGTCAAAGGGTTCCCGAGGATATGATTATGGCAAGTTATGAATACTTGGCTAAGATATTCTTAGAGGTGCAGTAATGGAGGCTCAGGCTCTTCATCTTATGAGAGTGGAAGGTAAAGAAAGGAAAACGGGATACATTGCGGTGGCAAGCGGAAAAGGTGGTGTTGGTAAAACACTGATAACCATAAATATGGGGAGGATAATAGGGAGGAATGGCAAGAGGGTGTTAATAGTTGATGGAGACCTTGGGCTTAGCAATGTTCATATAATGCTTGGAATAACTCCAGCAAAGAATCTGTATCACTTCTTCATGGGTGAAGTGCCCCTTGAAGAGGTAGTAGTTCCTGTGGAAGAAAACCTTGACTTTATCTCCAGCGGTAGTGGAGTCAGAGAGCTTGTTAACCTCCCACCTGCACAGCTCAGAAACCTCATATACAAACTACAAGAATACGCAGAGAAAAACTACGACTGGGTGATATTTGACACACCACCTGGCATACATTCAGACACCACAGCCCTTGTTTCCTCCTCCCACATACCTGTGATAATAACCACTCCAGAGCCTACCGCTATAGCGGACGCTTACGGACTTATAAAGGTGCTAAACCAAGAGGAGAAAGTAAAGGAGTTTTATGTGCTTGTGAATAAGGTTAGTAGCGATGAGGAGAGCCTTAGGGTTTACGAGAGCATAAGGGTAGTGTGCGAAAAATTCACATCTGCAGAGACAAAATACCTTGGAGGCATAAGGTATAACCCTAAAATGATAAGGAACATAGTCAACCAGAATCCCTTCAGTGAGGACCTTACCAAGGACCTTACAAAGGCATTGCTTAAACTACCTCTTGACATAAAATTCTACGCTTCCAGCTTTTGGGAAAGACTATTATCAAAACTGAGGAGATAGGCATGGTGCTGGGAATTATAGGCTACGGTAATATGGGAGAGAGTTTTGCTAAGGCTCTAAGGGGGCATGTGGAGGTGCTTATATACGATGTGAGCGAGGAGAAAAGGTCAAGGGCACTTTCTGAGGGTTTTGGGGTTGCTTCTGACCTTGAGTTTCTCCTAAGGAATTCCCATTGGCTCTTGGTGGCGGTAAAGCCAAAGGATGTGGAAAGGCTCTTAGAGAATTTAAGGGGAAAGCTTGACCAAAAGATTCTCATAAGTCTTGTGGCTGGGCTTTCTCTTGAGAGGATAAGGGAGCTTTCTGGAACTTCAAGGGTCATAAGGCTTATGCCAAACATAAACGCTCTTGTGGGAAGGGCGGTCATAGCCTTTGTTTGTGGTGAGGCTATAGAAGAAGGTGAAAGGGAAGAGTTTATATCTCTTTTTTCTCACTGTGGAAGTCTTTATGAGCTTGAGGAAAGCCTTTTTGACGCCTTTACCGCCCTTGCAGGTTCAGGTCCTGCCTTTGTCTTTAGCTTTATTCACGCTCTTTCTCTTGCTGGTGTGCTTGAGGGATTTCCCTACGAGAAGGCAAAGGCTATAGCCATAGACATGGTGCTTGGCTCTTGTGAGCTACTCAAGAAACTTTGTGGAAACCCAGAGGAGTGGATAACAAAGGTTGCCTCTCCTGGCGGGACAACCATAGAGGGCATAAAGGTGCTTGAAGAGAGGGGCTTTAAGGGCATAATAATGGAATGCGTGCGAAGGACCTCAGAAAAGGCAAAGAAGCTCTAATATTTTCCTTACAAAGAGGAAGGGCAAGGCTTGCCATAAAAAGGTGGCAAGAGGACAGGGATGTGCTAACTCTTAAACAAGTGCATTCTGCTAGGATTTATTTGCTCTCAGAGGCAGTTGAAGGTTTGGAGGGAGATGGCATAATAACCCAAACCCCTGGGCTAAAGATAGGTATTAGGACTGCGGACTGCGTGCCTGTTGCCTTTCTTGGAGAAAAAACTGTGGCGGTGGTGCATGCGGGCTGGAGGGGTCTAAGGGAGGGCATAATAGAAAAAACCCTTGAAGTGCTCTCAAGCCTTGAAGGACTTGAAAACTTCCTCGCCTTTGTGGGACCCTCTGCGAGAGCCTGCTGTTATGAGGTGGGTGAGAAGTTCAAAAATTACTTTGTGAGCCTACACTACAAAAATGGCAGGCACTACATGGACACCCAATCAGAGACCATCCTAAGGCTAAAAAAAGGCGGAATAGGACGGATTTTCCAGTATGGTGTATGCACCATATGCCACCATAGCCTACCCTCATACAGAAGAGACAAAACGCAAGAGAGGGTTTTAACCCTTGCGGAACTCGTTGCCTAAAGAAAGAAAGGGTTTAGAATATTCTATGATATGAACTATATACTTGAAAGAAAAGTCAGAGAGCGTGCACCTGCATACCCTATAGAGGAGTGGTCAGAGAAATTGGAAGATGCTCTGGATGGTGGGCTCATAAGTGAGGAAGAAAGGAAAGACGCACTAAACCTTGATGCATTAATAAGTGTGAAATCTAAAGATGGTAGAGACCTTCTTCTTGCAGTGGAAGTATCCCATAGCCTTGAGGACAAGGATGCAGATAGGGCTCTCAAAAGGGCTAATGTTATTGCAAGAGTGTATGGCATAGAGACCATTCCTGTGGTAATTGGAGCATATGTTCCAGAAGGCTTGCAAGACAGACATCCAAAGGTGCTTGTAGTTCAGGTCTTGGATGATAACTAAAAAAACAGTTGGAGAGGTTTTTTCCTCTGTAAGCAAGAAATATGACTTTTTTCTAAACCTCATAACCTTCAGGAGAATA
>JAXSNY010000074.1:0-3019 GCA_037925365.1 Aquificaceae bacterium | reverse complement strand
GGATGGATACCTGCGGACGGGCTACTGCCTCTGGTAAGAAACAATGTCTTGCTCGTGGGGGATGCGGGTGGCTTTTGTCATCCCATAACTGGCGGTGGAATAGCCAATGCGGTCATATCTGGAGATATGGCAGGTAAAGCATTATGTGAGGGTTCTCCAGAAGAGTTTGAAGAGGAAGCTCAAGAGGTCTTTGGAAGCACCCTCTGGAGGGCATCAGAAAAGAGGAAAAAACACATGAAAAGATGGGACAACCTAAAGGAAATAATCCCAAAGACATGGATAGCCTTTGAAGAATATTGGCGTATAATTTAAACTCAGGAGGTAGGCATATGGACTTTTTAGGAAGAGACCAATCACCACTTACCTTTGAAGAATGGGAGCAATTAGAAAGTGCTGTCATTGATGTGGCTAAAAAGACCCTTGTATGCAGAAGGTTTATGCCAGTTGTAGGACCCATAGGTGTCGGGCATCAGGTAATAGCTTACGATGTTTACCTTGGGGTAGAACCGGGAGTATGTGAAGTGAAACCAGGAGAAGAGAGCGAAGCCTGCGAGCCTGTGAGAACAGGAAGGAGAAAATACATAACCCTTCCCACCATATTCAAGCCTTTTTCCATAACTTGGAGAGACCTTGAATACTTTAGACAGTTTAACTTGCCAATTGATACCTCTCAGGCATCTGCGGCAGCCTTTGCCACTGCAGTGGCGGAAGATACCCTAATAATTCACGGCAATCCAAAAATGGAAATAGAGGGCTTTCTTACTGTGGAAGGAAGGCAGAGCATGTCCATGAGCGATTGGGATGTGCTTGGCAACGCTTTTAACGATGTAGCTCTGGGTATATCAAAGCTCTCGGAGAAGGGCTTTTATGGACCAAACTATCTTCTGCTGAACCCAAGGGACTACTTTAAACTCAATAGGCTCTATCACAACACAGGACTTCTTGAGATTGAGCAGATTAAAAAGCTGGTTTCTGATGTATACCACACACCTATAGTCCCAGAAGGAAAGGCTATTCTCCTGTCTGTAGGACCGCAGAATATGGACCTTGTCCTTGGGCTTGACTTTAGCCTTGCCTACGTGGAATCTACCAACATGGTGCACCACTTTAGGGTTATGGAAGTTATAGCACTGCGTATAAAGAGACCTGGTGCCATAATGGTAATAGGCGAAAAGTGAAAGAGCGTTGGAAGGTAATAGAGAAGATCCTTTCTGATGAGTATGACATAGAGGTTCAGGCAAGCTACGAGGGCTGGGGAGCTGGCTATGACCCTAAGTTTCTACCTCTCACCGAAATGTGGGCAAAGGGGGAAATAGAGGATGTGCCAGAACCAGTAAAGCGACCCTCTGGCATTGCCTTCTATCTTCAGGAAGTCTCTAACAAACCAGAAGAGGAAGCCATAAATATCATAAGGCATGAGATAGAGTATCTTTTTAGCACTGACCTCTACCTTTGGAGACTTGGTCAAAGGGAATTCTATAAATTTGGCTTTACGCCTACGTCCTTTTTAGTGCTTTATGCGGTCTTGGAGTCTATCAAAACGGACGAAAGGCTTATAAAAAACCATCCAGATAGCTTGCAAACTGTAAAAAAGCATTACAAAAACATATTGAATAACTTAGAAACCTACTATCCACATCACCTTTTTGCTATTTCTCTTCTGGAAAACTGGCTTGGTGAAGGAAACTATCAAAAAGATACACAGAAATTCCTCCAAGAGTATCTAAATGCAAAAAGCAGGGATGCCTATGACATAATTATGGAGGACCTCTTTGGAAGATACATGAGCCATATAGAAAAGGCACAAGATATAAACTATGTTGACCTGCTTTTGGAAGAAGCAAGAGGAAAGACCAGAGTGGATGCCCACAGAGGCAGGATAATGACAGACCTTCTAAAGAAATTACCAGAACATCTTCAAGAGATAATAGTGCAAAACAAGGACAAAAGGGCGGTTGATATATCAGAAGCGGACAGAAAAGAAATACTCAAAAGTCTAAAGGCAGTCCCAGACTGGATGCGAGACTACCTAAAGCAGATGTCTTACATAAACTTGATAGAGAGGGATGTGGAGTTTATAAGACACTTTTTGCCAAAAACCCTTGAGGTTGATATAGAACACAGAGGCTTTTTGAGCTTTATTATAAAGGGATGGGAAGAGCAGTCTTCTTCCTCTTCTCAGTCTGGCTTTGGAAGAAGCAAAAGGGAAAAAACAGAAGAGGACAGACTGTATGAGAAGGCTTACGGTCTTGGAAAGGAAGACTTTATGGTCTACAAAAGAATGCTCTCTGATATTTTGCCACACATAGACGCTTTAAAGAGAAAACTGGTCAAACTCATGCCACAAGAAGAGGAAGGTTGGACCGGAAAACACTTCTATGGTAGAAGGATTGATACTAAAAGCCTAAGCGTGGAAGCACCCCTTGGAAGAGGAAAAATATACATGAGAAAGCATATACCAATAAGAAAAGAGTTAGCCTTTAAGCTCCTCATAGATATTTCCACTTCTATGAAAAGAGAGGACAAAATACAAAACGCCATAAAGGCTCTTTTGCTCTTTTCAGAGGTTATAGAAAGCCTTAAAATGTCCTTCTCCATAGATGTGTTTTCAGACAGGGTTTTTAGACTAAAGGCGTTTTCAGAGGACTACAAGGCTGTAAAGTGGAAAATAATAGAGCTTTTTAACCTGCTGGGCGGTGGGACAAACCTTGAAAAAGCCCTTATATATTCTTATGAAGACCTTCAGACCTTCTGCTTGAAAAATCACATTAGGGGATGTATTGTAGTTTTCTCTGACGGAGAGCCTACAAGAGGTCTAAAAGGTCAAGAGCTAAAAAACCTTATAGCACAGATAAAGGCAAGAATACCAATCATAGGCATAGGAGTTGGTATAGAAAGAAATTACACAGACTATTACTTTGAGAAAAGTGCTATAAGGATAAAGAGCATAAGCGAACTTCCTACAGCCTTTACAAGGATAATAGAAAATCAGGCAAGGAGGCTTCTATCCTTTCAATAG
>JAXSNY010000073.1:0-3028 GCA_037925365.1 Aquificaceae bacterium | reverse complement strand
TTTTTCTCCTCAAGGCTCTTTATAGAAAGAAGCAAAAGAACTACATGAGAAAAGGGCTTGAGAAGGTCTTCAAGACTAAGAAAGGACAGAAAATACAGGGTCAAGGCAACGCCAAAAAGGTTTAGAAATAGCCTCCTTACGGGATATACAGCCTTTATGTCCATAGGCACACCCACAAGGTATAAGGCTAAAAAGCCAAGAAAATACACAGTGTCTGCAACATTCCACAGGGACAGTATACCCACAAGGGAAGTAAGACGCACAAGGGTTATGGTTGTTAGGCGAGAGCTACTTAGATATTTTTCTAACATACTCCCTGACCTCTTCCTTGTATCTTGGATGTGCGTATATTCTGTAAAGTCTTATGTCTTCCAAGGAGGCTACAATAGGAGACACTTCTCGCAAGCTAAGTAGCTCGTTTCCATTCCATATGGGTATGTCTTCATCCAGCACCCTTTTGCTTGCTCGGTCAAACCTCAAAAGGTCTTCCTCATATTTTTCTAAAAGTCTTTTCTTCACAAACTCAAAGTGCTCCTCTGATGAAGTAGAAAAAACCTGTCTATAGTGTTCTCTTGCAAACACTCTCCTTACCTTTTCCTCGCGATATCTATCTAACATAAGGTGGATTATATGAGAGTCTGTCTTTCTATAAAAGTCCTTTTGGCTAAGAAGCCCTCTCTCCAAAAAGTCCTGAATTACCTCTTCCAAGTGAATGTTCAAGATACGCACCACCTTGTGGAAATAAACCTGAGAATACATAAAATACCTTCCAAGAATAAAGCTCTCCAAGGCTCTGAGTGCACTTATATGGACGCATTTTTTACCCTCTATAAAAAGCATATTCTCCAAAAGCCTACGGTAATCAAAAAAGCCATAGGAAGTCCCGCAAAAATAGGCATCTCTTCTAAGATAGTCCATTCTGTCCGCACCGAATTCTCCAGTGATTATCTTTGGAAAACGCTCCCCCTTCCTGAAGGCAAGCTCCACAATAAGCTGGATATCCTCAAGAGAGTATCCACAGTTTTTTAGTATATCCGCAATACCCTCTTCAAAAAGCACCCTTTCTCCTATGGATTCGTGGCTTTTGTCTCCAAGAAGGACCTCTGTGGTATGAGAAAAAGGTGTGTGTCCAATATCGTGCAAAAGACCTGCCAATCTCACTATTCTGTAGAGCTTTTCATCTTTGAGCCCAAGGCTATTGTAAATTCTTCCTGCGAGCTCCATAGTTCCCAAGGAGTGTTCAAACCTGCTATGCTGTGCAGAGGGAAATACCAGATAGGCTATACCCAACTGACTTATAAACCTTAGCCTTTGGAGAGGGTAGCTGTCTATTATTCTTATTTCGCAGTCATTGGCTTTTATCAGCTCATGTATGGGGTCTGAAAACTCTTTGGACATAAAACTCCCTCAAAAAAATACTTGTCCTTGTCCCTACGAAAGATTTTACCTATCACATGCTTGAACCTGTCAAAAATTCTTCCAAGCCAACTCCTCCTCCTTTTCCCTTGGTTTACAAACTCTATCTTTAGGGGGCTTATGCTTTTGCCTGCCTCCACCCTTCTGAGAAGGTTCTCAAGGTCTTTTTTAAGTTTAAAAATGTTAAATCCGTAGTATACATCTCCAAGATTTTGAGCTTCCTGAAGAGCGTCTCTTATTTCTTTTATAGACACCCTTATCTGACCCAAGTAGAGAGTTGCAAGTTTATAAAGCAGCTGGAAATATCCTCTTTCTCTTGGATATCTTTCCGCACAAATTTCACAATAACTCTTAAGTTCCTCATAAAGACCCTCGTTAAACATCATGGTTGATATAACCACCGCATCCTGTGCGGTTAGGTGCTTTCTATATACAATGGTTCTGCTAAGTATGTTCCATAGCCTTATGGCTTTTTGGCTAATGCTGTCAAAAATGCTAAGGTATTCACTTCTTATGGTTATATGGTATATGCCACTCTCCTCTACCCTGTATATGTCCTTGCCCATGTATATATTCCCATAAAGGTCAGAAACCACAAAGAGGTTCATCTCCACAAGTACATCCTTCCAATAGTTCCGAGCATTTCTGAAGTTTCTGTAGGCACAAGAGAGAAACTTTTCAAGCTCCACATAGGGGTTTCCTTCTCTCCTTACGAGCTGTGAGTAGCACATTAGATAAAAGACCATCTCCTTTTTTGAGGGGTCGTCCAGCACCTCAAGCACCAGATTACTAAGGGGGTCTCTTTCCTTTATTTCCAGCATACTTATAATATAAGCCCAAGGCAATAGAAGTTTTATGATATTATGTTAAGCAAAGGGTCAAAGCCTCTAAAGATGAGTAGGACTGGAAAATACCTTGAACTTGTCAAGTTTGAGCATACAATTTTTGCACTACCCTTTGCTCTTGCGAGCGTAGTTCTGTTGTATGAGCAGATACCTTCCTTCTGGAGGCTTTTCTGGGTTCTTCTTGCTTTTATTAGTGCAAGAACCGTAGGTATGGCACTTAACAGGCTTATAGACCTTCCTATAGACAGGCTAAACCCAAGAACGAGCCAGTGGGTTCATGCAAGGGGTGAGGTCTCAGAAGAGAGCATAAAAAGGCTTATTCTTTTCTCTGGTGGGATTTTTATCTTTTCTACCCTTATGATAAACATATACGCCTTTTTGCTTTCTCCCATAGTGCTTTTTCTTCTTTGGTTTTACCCTTACGCCAAAAGGATAACCTATTATCCTCACTTAGTTCTTGGCGCGGTTTATTTTCTCATACCCTTGGCTATAGATGTATCCTTCAATGAGCGTATATCCTTTAATGCCATAATTCTTGGCATTGCTATGGCTTTTTGGGTTGCTGGCTTTGATATTTTGTATGCCCTCCAGGACTACCAGTTTGACCGAGAGCAGGGTCTTAAGTCTATACCTGTTAAGTTTGGCATAGAGGGGGCTTTGTGGATTGCGAGGTTTTTTCACCTTATTACCTTCCTTGCCCTCCTTGTACTGCTCTTCAAGGTTGACTTTCTTGGTTTTGTGTATCTTCTTGGTCTTTTTGGCATTGG
>JAXSNY010000072.1:0-3069 GCA_037925365.1 Aquificaceae bacterium | reverse complement strand
GTCCAAAGTGGTAGCTCTCTTGTGGGTAAAAAACTTAAAGAGATAGACCTAAGGAGGGTCTATGGCGTTACCGTTATAGGCATAAGAAGGTCTGATGGAAGCCTTGACCTTACAGTGTCAGGAGACACACAGATAGAGGAGGGAGACACGCTTTTATTGCTTGGTAAGCCTTCAAACATAAAAAAGGCTATGGATTTCTACAAGGAGGTTTTAAAATGAGGCTCAAAAAGATAATGACAGACTTTTTCCTGCTTATGGCTCTCACCACAAATCTTAGCTTTATTTTTAATCCAAACCCCTACGAGCTTGTGATAACGGTTATAGCGAACCTAACCGCTACAATACTAAAGCTCGGTGAGGGTAAGATACTGGCAACTGAGATGACCGCGGCAAGCCTTGTAGCAGACCTTCACCTTATACCCGCAGCCTTTATATACTTCTTGGGAGATATCCCGGAGGCGGTTAGCCTTGCGGTTGGTGCCCTTGCAGCAAACATCATATCCATACTCCTCTCCATCATAGAAGCCATCTTTAGCTACCTGTCAGAAGAGTAGGCTATCCATTAGCCTTAGCTTTTCTCTCTCTATTGCCTGCCCAAGCTCTTTACCTTCAAGCCCTTTAAACCTTTCGATATCTACCTTTACATGGCGAAGTTTTTCCAAATACAGCTTTACCTTGTCCCTTTGATAGACCATAAGAATCAGAAGAAGGGCTATGGGTTTGCCCTTAAGGGTTAGGTAGAGCTCTGAGTTTTTCTCTGCGGTTTTTAGGGTCTGTATGACCTTGTGTAGACTTTCCTTTATTAACCTGTAGCTTTCTCTTACCCAAGAGGGTGCACTTATATCCCTTAGGATACTTTCACCTGTCTCTTCTTTAAGCTCTTTTATGAGAAATAAGAAGTACACCCAACCGTAGTCTATATTTTCCTGAGTAAACTCTATCTTGTGCCAACTTATTATCTCCCTTAGCTTTTCTAAGCTCGTTTCTATTTCCGGCTTGAACTCAAAGCCTTCTATGACCTGCCCAAGCACTTGGTATTTTTTATAAAGTTTGAGAATCTCCAGAAGTTTTTCCTCTCTGAGTGCAAGTCTAAGCTCATTTAGTAGCCTTCCCTTCGGAGCTTTTTTTATTAGACCCATCTCTACAGCACTCCTCAGGAGCTTTTCTGTGCTTTTTGAAAGTTTAAAGTCAAACCTACCTGCAAACCTCAAAGCTCTGAGGATTCTCACAGGGTCCTCTACAAAGCTCATAGGGTGCAAAACCCTTATTATCCTGTCCTTTAGGTCTCTGAGCCCTCCAAAGTAGTCTATGAGAGTGCCAAAGTCTTGTGGGTTTATAGAAAGAGCCATGGCGTTTATGGTAAAGTCTCTTCTAAGGAGGTCTTCCCTTAAGGTTGCCCATTCCACCACTGGGTAAGACCCAGGGTGAGGGTATGTTTCCCTTCTTGTGGTGGCAAACTCTAATTTGTAGCCTTCTATCTTCATGTGTGCGGTTCCAAACTCAGGAAAAGTATGACAATCCACACCCCACTCCTCTGCAAGCCTCCGTGCCAACTTTATTGCATCACCTTCCACTACAAGGTCAAGGTCCCATATGCTTTTTTTCATAAGCAGGTCTCTAACCACGCCCCCTACAAGATAGACCCTGTAGCCAAACCTCTGTGCGGTATTTCCTATCTTTTCCAACATGAGCTTTAGCTCCTCTGGTACAGGAAGCCTTTTCTCGTAGGCTTTTGTTCCCTCTATGTGTTTTCTGTAGGCATGAAGAAGGTCTAACCTCGTTATCACACCCACGACCCTTCCTTCTAAAACAACAGGTATAAGCTTTTCTCCGTATCTTGAAAGTATATTCTCCGCATCCCATACAAAGTCTTCTGGTGTAAGGCTGTGAAACTCCTCAACCATGAAATTCTTAACCTTGCCCCCTACACCGTGCTTTTGGGCTTTGAGTAGGTTCTTCTTGTATACAATCCCCACAAGCCTACCTTTATCATCTATTACAGGTGCACCGGCGAAATTCCTTTGTGTCAGCTCAAGGAGTGCAAGGTTTGCATCCATATCTTCATGAAGAAGAAAGGGTGGATAGCTCATGACCTCATCTACTTTTAGTGGAACTCTCTCCCCCCTTAGCATAGCCTCCAACAAGCCCTTAAGCCTCTCTCCGGAGACTCCTTCAAACTTTGCGGCGCTTGCAAACTCATGCCCTCCACCTCCTAACTTTCTGAGCACTTCAGAGACATCAAATTCATTCCTAATGGCACGTCCAAAGAGGTAGGTCTTTCCACCAGCCTCAACTATAACAAAGAAAGCGGATGACTCCCTTATGTCTCTAAGCTCATACACAAGGCTCAGCAGGTCCGGTCTGTATTCTTCCATTCTTAGAACCAAGAGACTTATCCTCTTACCATTCAGGAATAAACTCTCAAAGCTAACTAAATGCTTTGAGAGAAGGTGTATATGTTCTTTGCTTATACCACCGCTTAGGAGGTTTCTGAGAATTTTGAGATTTAAACCCTTTTGTAGTAGCCACTCTACAGCTCTTGCATCTCTGTATGTGGTTCCCTCGTAAGTAAGCATGCCCGTGTCTTCGTATATACCAAGGGCCAATATGGTGGCGGACTCGCTGTCTATGTCCTTTCTCTTTTCTATAAGTTCCTCTACAATGAGGGTTGTGCAACTTCCCACCGCATCCACTTTTCCTTCAAAGCCCCTTGGTGCGGATGGATGGTGGTCGTATATGTATATCTTTCCCACTCTTTCACCAAATCTTTGCATGTATTCTTCATAGTCGTGGCTGTCTACAAGCACTAAATCAAAACTCTCAGGCAAGTTATCTAAAACTCTAAACCTTTCTTTGAAATGGCTAAGCACTTCACTGGCTCTTTTGGAGAGATAGTTGGGCTTAAGTAAGAAGGCATCCTCATACAGAAGCATAACCCCGTAGGCAGAGGAAAGGGCGTCCAGGTCTGCTCCCTCTTGGAGAACTATCAGCTTGGGCATGGGTTTAAAATTATATTGTGGAAGAGGTTTTAATGCTTTCAGCTGGACTTATTTTAGGTTTTGCCTTCGT
>JAXSNY010000071.1:0-3074 GCA_037925365.1 Aquificaceae bacterium | reverse complement strand
CCTCACCCCTTGAGGTGTAGTAGAGCCTTCCGTCTGTGAGAACACCGTCCACGTCAAGTAGAAGCAGTTTTATCCTTAAAGCTCTATCCCTTAAATCCATCCTACGCTTGAACGTAGCTCTCTTTTAGCTTCTTTATCCTCCAAAGGGCTTTGCTGTCTTCTGGTGTGATAAGGCTGTAGGCTTTTCCGTAAGTGCCTATCCTTCCAGTCCTTCCTATGCGGTGTATGTATACCTCTGGGTCTTCTGGGATATGGTAGTTTATCACAAGGCTCACACCCTTTATGTCAAGCCCTCTTGAGGCTACATCAGTGGCAACCACAATCTTTACTTTGCCATCTCTGAAAAGTCTTAGAGAGTTTTCTCTCTGCCTTTGTGTCATATCTCCATGAAGAGAGACCACGTTAAAGCCCTTTCTTTTCAGCTCTTGCGTTATATCCTTTGCATCCTTTTTTGTCTTTACGAAGACTATAACCTTTTCAAGGACATGTTCCCTCAGTATCTTCTCAAGCTCAGACATCTTTTGTCCAGAGGAGCTCAGTTTTATAAGCCTTTCCTCTATCTTTGGCTTTAGCTCTTCAGTTATAACCTTAACAAACTTGTAGTCCTTTTTTAGGTGTTTCTTGGCAAGCTCTTCTACCTCTCTTGGTATAGTGGCAGAAAAGAGAAAGGTCTGCCTTTCCTTTGGAAGTTGAGTTATTATCCACTCAATGTCTTCTATAAAGCCCATATCAAGCATTCTGTCTGCCTCATCTAAAACGAAGTATTTTAGGCTTTCAAAGTTAAAAAGACCCCTCATGGTGAGATCCTTTATCCTCCCGGGTGTGCCTACTATGATGTTTGGTGTTATCTTCCATAGAAGTTCAAGGTCCTTTTGGACTGGTGTCCCACCGTAGAAGCTAAAGACCTTTAGCCCTTTATACTTTGAGAGCTGGTATAACTGTTCTTTTACCTGAATAGCGAGCTCTCTTGTAGGTGTCATTATTAGTGCGGTTGTCCCTTCCTCCTTTTCGCTTCCCTCAATTATGGGTATACCAAAGGCGGCAGTTTTTCCTGTTCCTGTTGCAGCCTGACCCATTATGTCGTAGCCCTTAAGAGCTAGGGGTATAGCTTCCTTCTGAATTGGAGTGGGTTTTTCAAAGCCCAAGTCCTTGAGTGCCTTACGCAAGGGAATACTAAGCTGTGAGAAATCAAAGTTCATTTCTTCCTCCTTTTTACTTTTTAATTATAGGCGGTGTATAGGAAATTACCACCTTTAATCCTAGATTTGGAGGCATAAAACATAAAGCTCGTGCTGTGTCCAAAAACCTTTTTTCAGGGACATATTCATGACCTACCATCAACATAGACCTTAGTTCATCATACCCAAGAATAGGTTTAATATCCATACCTTAAACACCACCTCAAACCTTATGGGGACTGTTTCAAAATTTGTGTAAATTCTGCCATACTTTATAACATACCCTCAAAAAGAATTATTAGCTGAGACTATATCCTCTTGCCCATTCAACTCCTAATACCTTACAATGGCTTGAGGCATGAGGTCTTTGGGTAGCTAACTGAACTCCCTGCGGTATTGTTCTTCTTTATCCTTGCTTGGCTGTTTTATGTTAACACCTCCTTACTTTATTTTTACACAATGGATGAAACAGTCCCTGAGGCAACCGAACAAGGAGAAGGTAGAACAGTATCGTAACTTCTGAGTTATAATACTCATCCATGCTAGAAGAATACAACCTGTATCTTGAATACAAGGACGAAGAACTTTACTTGGAAGGTGTTTCTCTGAAGGCTCTTGCAGAAAAGTTTGGCACTCCACTTTATGTCTACAGTGGTAGCTACATCAGAGACAGAATAAAGGCATACAGAGAAGCCTTCCCTGAAGCACTTATATGCTATGCGGTAAAAGCAAACTTTAACCCTCATATAGTTGCCTTAGTCAAGGAAGAAGGTGCTGGTGCGGACATTGTTTCCGGTGGTGAGCTCTTTGTAAGCCTAAAGGCCGATGTAGAGCCTTCAAAGATAGTCTACGCAGGCGTAGGGAAAACGGTTAAGGAGCTGGAGTATGCCATAAGCTCAGAGATTCTTATGTTTAATGTGGAATCTCTTATGGAGCTTGAGGTGCTTGACGAGCTTGCTGGAAAACTTGGCAAAAAGGCTCGCATAGCCATAAGGGTGAACCCAGATGTGGACCCAAAGACACACCCCTATATATCCACTGGGATGAAAAAGAGTAAGTTTGGAGTGGATATAAAGACCGCAAAAAAGGAATACGAACATGCCAGAAAATTGAAAAACCTGCAAGTGGTTGGTATTCACTGTCATATAGGCTCCCAGATATTAGATGTTTCCCCATACATTGAAGCGTCTCAGAAGGTGGTGGAGCTGTATTATGACCTTATTAAAGAAGGCTTTGATATCCAATACCTTGACCTTGGTGGAGGGCTTGGGATAAAGTATAAGCCAGAGCAGTCAAATCCAGAACCCTCTGACCTCGCAGAAGCTATACTTCCAGTAGTCAAAGAGGTGAAGGCTAAAATTATTCTTGAGCCAGGAAGGTCTGTGGTAGGAAACGCAGGCATTCTCCTGACGCAGGTTCAGTTTATCAAAGACAAAGGACACAAGCATTTTGTCATAGTGGATGCAGGCATGAACGACCTTATAAGACCAGCCATGTATGAAGCCTACCATCACATAGTTCCAGTGGAAAGAAAGTATAGACCATACATAAAGACCGATGTAGTAGGTCCAATATGTGAAACGGGAGACTTTCTTGCCTTGGATAGAGAGCTTCAGGCGGTAGAAAGGGGTGAATACTTAGCTGTTCTTTCCGCTGGTGCTTATGGCTTTGCCATGTCCTCCCACTACAATGTGAGACCAAGAGCCTGCGAGGTGCTTGTGGAGAAAGGAAAATACAGGGTTATAAGGCAAAGGGAAGATTATCAATACATAACTTCCCTATCCATATAACTCTTTGACCGCCATTTTTATAATTTGAGTTAAAGTCTCTGGCGTATAGAAAGTGAGAGCTATCAATATAAGCAACATTAAAGTTGGTATTATTATCATAAATGGG
>JAXSNY010000070.1:0-3080 GCA_037925365.1 Aquificaceae bacterium | reverse complement strand
TCAAAGTGAATATATAAGAACTATGCTAAGGGATTTTAATAATAAACCTCAAGTTGGAACAGTTCATGTTCTTCAAGGAGATGAACGAGATATAGTTATCATTAGTGCTGTTTGCACTAGCGGAAAAGCTCTTAAAACAAGCAGACTTCTAAACAACAAAAACCTCATTAACGTAGCGGTATCAAGAGCAAGAAAACATCTTATACTTGTTGGTAAGAGAAAGGCTTTTGAAGAAATAAGAAGGGAAGACTCTCCAATAGCTATGCTATATAGATATGTGTTGGATAGAGGTAAGTTAATAGATTAATATGGCTTTTTATTCAACATGCTATCTACCCCACCCTCTACTCCACCCTCAACGCCCGCTCTCTAAAAGCCCTCCTCTCACGAACTCCAAAACTCTCTCCTTTATGCCTTCTGCATCTATGCCCACAAAGTTTCTAAGCAGGTTTTGGTTTCCATGCTCTATGAACCTGTCGGGAATGCCTAAGGTGAGAACCCTTTTATTGTAGCCCCTCTTTGCCAACCACTCAAGCACTCCAGAGCCAAAGCCTCCCATGAGGACATTGTCCTCCACCGTTATAAAGAAGTCATAGGTGTTTGCCAACCTTTCCAAAAGCTCCTCATCCATAGGCTTTACAAACCTTGCGTTTACCACCGCAAAGTCAATACCCTCTCTTAGAAGCTCCTCCGAAGCCTTGAGAGCTTGATAAACCGTATAGCCCACTCCCAATATCACACCATCCTTGCCCTCTTTTAGAAGCTCCCAACTTCCTACATTTATGAGACGAAAACCCTCCGTAGGCACGCCGTAGGCTGGACCTCTTGGATACCTTATGGCAAAGGGTCTATTGTGGTGCAGTGCGGTGTATAGTAGGTCTCTTAGCTCTTGCTCATCTTTTGGTGCGGATACTACCATGTTGGGAATGCACCTAAGATAAGAAAGGTCAAAAACTCCGTGGTGTGTTGGTCCATCATCACCCACAAGACCACCTCTGTCTATGGCAAAAACCACATGCAAGTTTTGAAGTGCTATGTCGTGTATAACTTGGTCGTATGCCCTTTGGAGAAAGGTAGAATAGTAGCAGGCTACAGGCTTGAGACCTCCTGCCGCAAGACCACCTGCAAAGGTGCAGGCATGTTGCTCCGCAATACCCACATCAAAAAACCTCTCGGGAAACCTTTGGCTAAACTCCACAAGACCAGAGCCTTCCCTCATGGCAGGTGTTATCACCACTATGTTCGGGTCTTGTTCTGCAAGCTCCACTATAGCTTTGCCAAAGACGGAAGTCCAAGTGGGTGGTGAGGGTTTTTTGATAAACTCGCCAGACTCTCTTTTGTAGGGTGCAACGCCGTGCCATGTAACTGGGTCGTTTTCTGCTGGCTTGTAGCCTTTGCCTTTTTTGGTATACACGTGCAAGAGGACGGGTCCTTCTATACGCTTTATGTTCTCAAGGGTTTTCTCAAGGGCAGGTAGGTCATGTCCGTTTACTGGACCTATATAGTTAAAACCAAGCTCCTCAAAGAGGACGCCAGGGGATAAAAGACCCTTTAGAAACTCCTCTGTAAGCTTCATGACCCTAAGTGCAGGACTTCCCAAATGCTCAAGGAGATGCTTTACCTTCTGTCTTGTTTCTTGCACAAAGCGTCCGCTTAATATTTTGCTAAGGTATGTGGATATGGCACCTACGTTGGGAGAGATGGACATTTCGTTGTCGTTGAGGATAACTATAAACTTGTTGGGTCTTATATGTCCTGCGTTGTTTAGTGCTTCAAAAGCCATGCCTGCGGTCATTGCACCATCACCAATCACTGCAACCACATAACGGTCTTGCTCACCCAAGAGGTCAAAGGCTTTCCTAAAGCCAAGTGCGGAGGATATGGAAGTAGAGCTATGACCTGCACCAAAGGCATCAAAGGGGCTTTCTTCCCTTCTTAGAAAACCCGATATGCCTCTGTATTGCCTAAGGGTTGGGAATAGCTCCTTTCTATCTGTGAGTATCTTCCAAGGATATGCCTGATGTCCTATGTCCCAGACTATAACATCCTTTGGTGGTTCAAAGACCCTTAAAAGTGCTATGGTTAACTCTACAACACCAAGCCCCGGTGCCACATGACCTCCATTTTTTGCGGTAACCTCTATAAGGTAGTCTCTTACCTCTTCCGCAAGCTTTTCAAGCTCTGTATAGTCATACTTCTTTAGGTCTATAGGACCGCCATAATCTCCCAGCAGTTCATACCTTTCCAGCATGCTTTATAAAGCTATGCCTTCCTTTTTACCTTTCAAGGGAGATCAGGAGAAAAATACCAGCCTAAGCATCCATCCTGTAAAGAACTGGAAAAGGACTACCAAAATGCCTACTGCGGGGAGCAGGATGAGTTTCTTTCCAGCGGTTTCTCCCTTAAACCAAAAGACCACAAAGGTTAGCACAGAAAGGACAAACAGAAATACCCCGTTCCACTTGTGAGGAAACCCCCATATAAAAGGCACCTTTGACTGCACCAAAGGAACGTTTGAAATACCAAATCCAAATACCACAGAAAGCAAGGCAAACACTATAAGGACTACGTTCAAGTAGAGTGCATACTTCATCATACCTCTTAACTTTAGCAAACTAATTATGTAGAGGGCAAACACACCAAGAGCTAATAATACCGTTGGATACGCAAAGAGAGGATGCAAAACCATCAAACTACCTCCAGCTTTTTATCCAATTCTATTATACTCCTGTAGAGGTCTTTAAGTATGTCCGCATAGTCCTCTTTGCCCTCCTCCACCTTGTCCATAAGCTCTTCAAGCCTTCTGGTAAACTCCTCCTTAAGAAACTCGTGCACTTCCTCCCTGCTCTGCAGGTAGCTGTATACTTCTTTTCCGAGTTTTGTAGGAATGAGAAAGCCCTTGTTTTCTATCACATAGCCCCTCTCTATGAGTTTTTCCACTATGCTTGCGTAGGTGGAAGGTCTGCCTATGCCCCTTCTTTTCATCTCCTGCACCAGCTCTCCATGAGTGTATAGATAAGCCTTTGGCTGTGAAAGGAGCTTTTTACTCTCGGAGACATCCACAGAGCCTAATATGGGTT
>JAXSNY010000069.1:0-3097 GCA_037925365.1 Aquificaceae bacterium | reverse complement strand
TGCTCAAGGTAGTTGTGATAGGTTATAAAGGGTTTTGCATTAGCCCCAGAGGCTATGTGTTGTAGTATGGGAGTTTCCACCTCAAGAAAGCCCTCCTTGTCTAAAAAGTTTCTAAGCTCTTTGATGATTTTGCTCCTTAATAGGAAAATCCTCCTTGCTTCTTCGTTGGCTATTAGGTCAAGGTATCTTTGGCGGTATCTTACTTCCACATCCTTTATGCCGTGCCACTTTTCTGGCATAGGATGTAGACTTTTTGAGAGTATCTGAAAGCTCTCTACCTCTACCGTTAGCTCTCCCGTGTTTGTCCTAAAGAGCTTACCCCTTACACCCAATATGTCTCCGGTATCCACAAGCTCTTCAAACTCCTTAAAGGATTCCTCTCCCATTATGTCCTTTTTGAGGTATATCTGTATTCTACCTGTAGCATCCTGCAGATGTCCAAAGATAGCTTTGCCCATGCTCCTAAGGGTTATAAGCCTTCCAGCGAGGGAAACCTCTTCAAAGTTAGGGTCAAGGTCATACAGAGGCTTTATATCTTCTATCTCAAGGGCTTGTCCCTCCCACAGAACCGCATCATAAAGGCAAAGTTTTCCCTCATATCTGCCAAGTTTTCCCTTGAGATGGTATTCCTGCCCAACCTTTAGCTCTTGTTGTGTTATGGCGAGCATTTCCGTGCCTTTGGAACTTGCAAGCCTTAAAAGATAGCCCTCTTCTATTTTTGAAGACCTCTTTACAACTCCTCTTAAGACAATCTCTCTGTTTTCCGTGGGCTTTTCATACTTGTTCCTTATATCGCCTATCTGTGCACTTACTTCAAACCTATAAGGATAAGCCTGTCGTCTTTTTGCTAACTCCTTTAGTTTTTCAACTCTTAACCTTTCCATAGGAAAAGGATTATAGCACTTTTGGAGTATAATCATCTTCATGAAGACAGGTTTTGTTTACGACCCAATATATCTTGAGCACCATTGGAAGGGTCATCCAGAAAACAAGGACAGACTAATAGCCATAATTCAGGAACTTGAAAGAAAAGGTATTTTAAAAGAGCTTGTTCATATAAGCCCAAGGAGGGCTACCGCTCAAGAGGTTTCCCTCAATCACGACCCCGCATACATACAGGAGGTGGCAGATTTTTGCTCTGCGGGTGGAGGATACCTTGACCCAGATACTTACACAGTTCCCGCTTCTTACGATGTAGCACTTCATGCAGTGGGTGGAGTGCTTGAAGGTATAGACAGGCTCTTGAACGGAGATGTGGAGGCAGTCTTTTGTGCAATAAGACCTCCGGGACATCATGCAGAATACGCTAAGGCTATGGGCTTTTGCCTTTTTAACAACATAGCCATAGGCGCACACTATCTTCTCCAGAAGGGCTATGAAAGGGTTTTTATAGTGGATTTTGACGCCCACCATGGAAACGGCACTCAAAGGAGCTTTTACGAAGATGACAGAGTTTTTTACTTTTCCTCCCACGAGTATCCCTTCTACCCCGGCACAGGCTCTTCAGAGGAGAAGGGTGTAGGTAGAGGCTATGGATTTACTCATAACGAACCCCTTCCTGCGGGAGCAGGTGATATGGAGTTTGACAGGATATATGGCGAAGTTTTTCCAAGGCTCTTCTATGAGTATTCGCCTCAGTTCCTTCTTGTCTCAGCAGGCTACGACGCCCACAGAGATGATCCGCTAACATACCTTAACCTTTCCACGGAAGGCTTTGGAAGGCTTGTGGAGAGTCTTCTTCAAAATACTAAGAGGCTGTCAGTGCCACTCCTCTTCGCCCTTGAGGGAGGTTACAATCTCAAAGCCCTCTCAGAGTGCGTCAGCCTTACACTGCAGAAGATGTTGGAGGCTTAGATGCTTGCAAGACTAAAGCACTATCTTTTTCAGGCATTTTCCTTTGTGCTACTTGTCTACGGCTTTTACCTTCTTTTTCTCTTTCTCCTTGATACAAGCCTGAGGGTAAACGGGACCCTTGCCTATCCCTTTTCCATAGCCCTCACCCTCCTCCTGTTTACCGCAACTCTCATATATTGGGTCAAAAAGAAGAGACTGCCCCTGTAAAGTCCCTATACCAAAGGTAGAATTCCTCGGTAAAGTATCTGACCCTTTTTTTCTTGAACTCCCTCTTGGAGAAAAGCACCTTGTAATCTTTTAAGGACAACTCCTCTGCTATTTTTCTGACAAGGTTTTCTACTTCATCTCTGTCCCTTCCGTGCACCATGGAAAAGAGGTTATACTTCCAAACAGCGTTTGTAGTTCGCTCGTAGCAATGGGAAACTCCCTTAAAGCCCGCTATAAACCTTCCCACTTTCTCAACCCTTTCCTTTTCCACATCCCATACAGCCATCCCATTGGCAATCCAACCAGCCCTTCTATGGAAAAGGATAGCTCCTATCCTCCTGAGAATACCCCTCTCCTTAAGGGAACGCATAAGTTCAATAAGCTCTTGCTCTTTAACTCCGAGCTTTTTTGACCATTCAAGAAAGGGTCTTTTTACAAGTGGCATATCTTCCTGAGTAACTTTTACCAGCATTATCTCTATATCCTCAAGCGGTCTGTAAATAAGTTCACTTTCTTCTACCTCCTCCCTCTCTTCAAGGTTTTCGTAGGTAAGTCTAGCTCCAATCTTGAACATTCTGACAGTTCTGAGTATTACAAAGTCTTTTACACCAACCTTCTGTGCCATAAGTCTTGGCGACTAGTTTCTGAAAATATTGACACCTAATAATGGTAATTTGTTGCTTGAATTGTTTCATATACGAAGGGACTGTTTCAAAATTTGTGTAAATTCTACCACACCTCATAGCCTACCCTCAAAAAGAATTATCAGCTGGGCATATATCATCTCCCAATCCCTCAAAGACTTCTTCCACTTCTCCTCTAAGTCCATCGCTACCCCATAACAAACCTTCAGTAAAGCCTCATCCGTTGGAAATATCTTCTTGCCTTATATCACCTTCCTTATCTTGCTGTTTATACTCTCTACAAAGTTCGTCGTCCCTAACATCCTCCTTATCTCATAAGGATACTTGTAAAAGGTCAATATATCCTCAAGCTCTCTTTCCCAGTCCTTCACTACCTGTGGATACTCTGCTTG
>JAXSNY010000068.1:0-3149 GCA_037925365.1 Aquificaceae bacterium | reverse complement strand
GTGCTTGAATTACAAGCCAGCTTGCATTGGTGTATTCTTTTAGAAACTCCCAGTTAACAAGGTTGTATTTAAAAAGCACGTGCATTATACCCATAAAGAAAGCACCGTCCGTGCCAGGCTTTATAGGAACCCACTCGTCCGCTATTGCACCATAGCCCCATCTAACTGGGTTTACCGCCACAAACTTTCCACCTTTGCGTTTCATTTCTTGAATACCCAGCTTGAAGGGATTAGAAGAGTGGTCTTCCGCCACGCCTATGAGCATAAAGTATTTGGTATTTTCAAAGTCCGCCTCTCCAAACTCCCAAAAAGAGCCACCAATGGAATACAGACCAGAGGCAGCGATGTTTACAGAACAAAAACCTCCGTGCGCCGCCCAGTTGACCGTTCCAAGCTGGCTGGCAAACCAGCCATTTATAGCTTGCATCTGGTCTCTTCCTGTAAAGAAGGCAATCTTATAGGGTTCCTTCTTTCTTGCCTCTTCCAGCCACTGGGTAGCTATCTCAAGTGCTTCTTCCCACTCTATTTCCTTGAACTGGCCAGAGCCTCTTGGACCTACTCTCAGCAGAGGTTTCCTGAGCCTTGCAGGGCTGTATTCTTTCATTATCCCAGATGAACCCTTGGCACAGAGAACACCTTTGTTAGTTGGATGGGCGTCGTTTCCCTTTATGTATGTCACCTTGTTGTTTCTTACATAAACCTCTATGCCACACCTGCAGGCACACATATAGCAAGTGCTGTAGGCTTTCCTGTCATAAAAGCTACCGCCTATCTCCATGATAGACCTCCTTTAGTAAAAAGATATACACGTTGCAACCTGTAGACCTTTCAGAGTTTTTATAACACTATAAGCTCTACTTATCAACTCTATAAAGCTGGCTTATAGTGAAGAGCCTTTTACAACCTCACCTCCCTTACCCACTCCCAGTTTTCCAAAGTCCACTCCACGGTTCTTCTTATTCCCTCCTCAAGGTTTACCTCTGGCTTCCAGCCAAGAAGGCTTTGAGCCTTTTGTATGTCCGCCCATGTGGCTTTCATGTCCGCCTTGTGAAACTCCTTTAGCTCAAGCATAGCCTTTTTACCAGTATATTTTTCTATTAGAGCTATAACCTCCGAAAGAGTATGAGGTTTGTTGTTTCCAAGGTTTATAATCTCGTAGCCGAGGGGTTTTGTAGCCAAAATAGTCCCTTCCGCTATATCGTCTATGTAGGTGAAGTCCCTGCTTTGAGAGCCATCACCAAAGACTTCAAGAGGCTTGCCTTCAAGCACCCATTTTATGAACCTAAATATACTCATATCTGGCCTGCCTGCAGGACCGTAAACGGTAAAGTAGCGAACAATTGACACATCTATGCCATAAAGGTAGTGGTAAGTGTAGCAAAGCACTTCTGCGGACTTTTTTGAAGCGGCGTAGGGAGATATGGGTGTGTTAACAGGCAGGTCTTCTCTAAAGGGCATCTTTTGTCCTGCATAGAGAGAAGATGTAGAAGCCAATACGAACTTCTTAATACCAAAGTCTTTGCATAGCTCAAGCAGGTTCAAGGTGCCTATGGTGTTTGTGGTAAAGTAAACATAAGGGTTTTCTATGGAATAACGCACTCCAGCCCTTGCTGCCTCGTTTATGACACAGTCAAAGGAGTGTTTTTTGAAAACCTCTTTTAGAGACTCCTTGTCTTCTATATCCACTGGGTAGAAGGTGAAATTCTCATACCTTTTGAGAAGTGATAGCCTATACTCCTTTAGCCTTGTGTCATAGTAGTCGTTCATGTTGTCCAGACCTACCACGCTGTAGCCTTTCTGAAGGAGTTTTTCTGAGACTTTCCAACCTATAAAGCCTGCACATCCGGTTATTAAAAAGTTCTTCATAACTTAGAATTTTAACATGGCTCTTGAAGTGTATGAATTTCTTCTTAAGAAAGGTCTTGAGAGAAGAAGGGCTCAAGAGAAGTTTTTCAGCACAGTCCTGTCCGCTATAGAAGAAGGGAATAACTGCATAAAGATAATACAGGCGCCTACAGGAACTGGAAAGACCTACGGCTACCTTATACCTCTTATGGAAAGGGAGCAGAAGGCAATAATCTCCACTGGGACAAAGCTACTTCAGGAGCAACTAAGAAGGGACATTGAAAATCTTAGGTCTTATTACTCCTATATCTACGGAAAGGACATTAGCTACCTTATCTTGAAAGGCAAAAGCAACTACCTGTGCTTGGATAGGTTCTATGACCTGCCATCGGAGAGAAGACCTGCGGAGATTGAATCTCTGTTGGAGAGTGGTTGGGATGGTGATTTTGAGTTTGTAAGTCTTGAGCCAGAACTTAGAGAAATGCTCTGCGTAGATGATGACTATTGCACCTTTCATTACAGACAAACCTGCAAGTATAGGTATGATTGCTTCTACTGGGGAAGGCTAAAAAGGCTTGAAAGACAAGCGGACATAATTGTGGTAAACCACGCCCTTTTGACCCTAAAGGATTTTGAAAACCCAGAGGAGAGAGTGCTCGTCCTTGACGAAGCCCATGAGCTTGACAAGTATATAACCAGCAGTCTTACATGGGGAGTGTCCCTTTATACCCTTAGAGTTGATATAATGGGGAAGATCCTTGACTTTCTCAAAGACGCAAAGGTTGAATTAGAGGACTTTTTCATAAAACACTTTGAAGGACTTTTCAAAGAGCAAAAGGAAGAGCTCGCCCTTGAAAGTCTAAAACCATATGCGGAAGATTTTGAAACCCATATCCTTAAACCACTTTTGTTTTTCCACAAAACCATAAGAGAAAACCTCATATCACAGCTAACAAACTTTATCACAGACAAAATGTTCGTAAGCATAACCTTAAAAGAGTATATGCTTAAAAGCAATATTCTTGATTGGGAAAGCTATTTGGAATTAAAGGCAAACTATGACGCACCCAGTGAGGAAGAGGAAAAATGGATAAAGAAAATAAGAAACTACGAGCTTTTAACAAAGAGATTAAACAGGGTTAGAGATTTCTACAAAATCATGAAAGAAGACCCACCTGGAATAGGATATCTTGTAGGTAGACGCTTTAGCAGAAGGCTTCAGACCTTTAACTACTGGCTTGAGGCTTTTCCCGTTTTCCCTGCAGGTCATGTGGATTGGACAGGCTACAAAGCTATCATAGTCA
>JAXSNY010000067.1:0-3251 GCA_037925365.1 Aquificaceae bacterium | reverse complement strand
TTAGAAGGCATTCACAGAGAAATAAAAGCTGATGTGGAGGAACTGAGCATTCTTGCAGAGGCTTGTCTCTCTGAGGAAGAATACAAGATATACAAGGAAGTAGTCCTCAAAGTTGAGGCAGACCTTTTAGCCAAAATATCAGAAGTTATAGACCATATATACGACATATATGAGGTTTTCAACTTTGACATAACCTTCCTTTCTACGCTCCCAGAGGAGTTGGGTAGAGAGATAGAAAGGCTTGACACAGTAAACTCCATAAACTCCAAGCTGGAATTGATAATTGCTATATTCGAAGAGATCCTGCTTATCGCAGAGGAGAACCCAAAGATGTTTGCGATACTTACACCCTTCAGAGTTTACAAAGAAGTAATAAGACAAAGTCTTGAGTTTAACAAAAAGCTCAACGAACTTAGCCTTCAGAAGACAGAATAAGTTCAAGTACTTTTTTTGCTGCGAGTTGCTGCGCGGACTTTTTGCTTTTACCCTTTGCGGTAGCCCTAAACTCCCTTATATTGCATTCCACCTCAAAAACCCTGTTGTGATGGGGACCTTCTACACTTACCACACGATAGATGGGTCTTTCTTTCCATCTCTTTTGGGTCTCCTCTTGGAGAAGGGTTTTGTAGTCTCTTTTATAGTCCTTGTTTTTGACCGCAGACACAAGCCTCTCTCTGTATAGCTTGCTAAAGAGTTCCTTTACAAAATCCGCAGACCTTCCACAGTCCAGATACACTGCAGCCCACAAGGCTTCAAAGGTATCCGCCATAAGGGAAGAGCTCACATAACTGTTTTTTCTTTTTCCACCGTAGAGTATATACATGTCAAGGGATAGCTCCTCTGCTAACTCATGCAGGTAGTCTTCGCTTACAAAGTAGGATTTCATCATGGCAAGCTCTCCCTCAGAAGCGGAGGGAAACTCAGAAAGCAGGATGTCCACCACGAAGAAGTTTATAAGTGAGTCTCCAAGAAACTCAAGGGTTTCGTAGCTTTTTAGACCATGCTCTCCTGCGTAGGATTTGTGGGTGAGGGCTTGTATGAGGAGTTCTGGGTTGTTGAAGCTATAGCCAAGCCTCTGCTGAAGCTCATCAAGGCTTTTTGAAGACAAGGCAGGCATTTGTTCCACCAAAGCCGAAGGAGTTGGACAAGGCATACCTTACAGGAGACTCTATTGCCTTGTTTGGCACATAGTCAAGGTCGCACTCGGGGTCTGGGTTTTCAAGGTTTATGGTAGGAGGTATTATGCCCGTTTCTATAGTTTTCACCGTCGCCACCGCTTCCACTGCACCTGCCGCACCCAAAAGATGCCCTATCATAGACTTGTTGGAGCTTATCTTAAGCCTATAGGCATGCTCTCCAAAGAGCCTCTTTATGGCAAGGGTTTCAGACTTATCGTTTAGAGGCGTAGATGTGCCATGAGCGTTTATGTAGTCCACATCCTCTGGTCTTATGCCTGCATCTTCCAAGGCAAGTTTCATACACATATATGCACCCTCACCATCCGCACAGGGAGCAGTTATGTGGTAAGCATCATCTGTAGCACCATAACCCACGAGCTCTGCGTATATCTTTGCACCCCTTGCCTTGGCATGTTCGTATTCCTCAAGCACCAAAATCCCAGCACCCTCTCCCATTACAAAACCATCCCTGTCTTTATCGAAGGGTCTTGAAGCCTTTTGTGGTTCATGGTTTCTTGTAGAGAGTGCCCTCATAACCGCAAAGCCTGCGATACCGAGGGGTGTTATGGCACTTTCGCACCCACCCGCTATAGCCACATCAATGTCTCCCTTCTGTATGAGCCTCATGGCATCGCCTATGGCGTGGTTTCCAGTAGCACAGGCGGACACTACGCAGTAGTTGGGCCCCTTAAAACCAAACCTTATGGCAACTAACCCGCTTGCCATGTTGGAGATGCCGTAGGGTATAAAGAAGGGAGATACCCTCCTTGGACCCTTTTCCATAAGGACCTTCTGCTGTTCTTCTATGTCTCTTAGCCCACCTATACCTGTGCCTATTATAACTCCTACTCTGTAGGGGTCATACTTGCTTTCTAAAAGACCACTATCCTTTATTGCCTCTTCAGAAGCTGCAACCGCAAACTTGATAAAGTCCGAGACCTTTTGAGCTTCCTTTTTATCAAAATATCTTTCTGGTTCAAAGTCCTTTACCTCTGCTGCGATGTGGACAGTAAGTCCTGCCTCAATGGGGTCAAACCTTTTTATTATGTCTATACCGCTGACACCTGCTATAAGGTTCTCCCAGAACTTTTGAACTCCGGTTCCTACGGGGGTTATAGCCCCGAGACCGGTCACTACAACACGACGCATCAGCCCTTTACTCTCTCCTTGAGGTAATTCATAACATCGCCCACCGTCCTTATTTTCTCTGCGTCTTCGTCAGGTATTTCAATACCAAACTCCTCTTCAAAAGCCATTACAAGCTCAACCACGTCCAAAGAATCCGCACCCAGGTCTTCCACAAATTTTGCACTGGGGTTTAGCTTGTCTACTTCAACACCAAGCTGGTCTGCAATTATCTCCTTTATCCTTTGCTCTAGGTCCATTTTTTACCTCCTGCTTTTTATAGCGTTCTAATATTATAGCACAAATTGGGCCTCTTGCATATGCAAACGTTAATAAGAAATTTAGAATGCGTTTATATAGTCATATAGCTTTATAAAATCAACTTATGATTGTATACAAACTCTTGATTGATTATAAGTTAAGCTCTTGATATTATTATTCCCCCGAGGAGGTATAAAAACATGAACAGGAGAAAGTTTATCGCGCTGTCCGCAGTGGCAGTAATGGGACTTACACTGGTCCCAGCAGTTCAGCCAGCCTTTGGTGCCACAAAACTGGAAGAAGAGGTGCAAAAGAGGCTCGGAGTTCAGCTATCTCAAATCAGAGAAGTGGAAGACATCAAACTCACAGCTCCCACCATAGCAGAATCTGGTGCAAATGTGCCAATCACTGTTGAGTCCACCATACCCGTGGACAGAGTTGAAAAGCTCTGGATATTCGTTGACAAAAACCCTGTGCCTTGGATAGCGGATGTGTCCTTTACTCCCATGAACGGTCAGGTCTTTTTCTCCACAAGGATAAAGATGGGAGAGACATCTAACGTGAGGGCGATTCTTAAGCTAAAGGATGGCTCTTATGTGATGGCAGCAAGGGAGGTCAAGGTTACCGCTGGCGGATGCGGATAATTCCATAGGTCTTTAATACCAAAAATTCTATACAGGAGGTGCA
>JAXSNY010000066.1:0-3262 GCA_037925365.1 Aquificaceae bacterium | reverse complement strand
AGATTCCGCTCAAGCTCACGGAGCTCTTTGGAAGGGCAAAAGGGCTGGCTCTCTCGGGCATATCTCCGCCTTTAGCTTTTATGCCTCCAAGAACCTACCTATGGGAGAAGGTGGTGCAATAGCCACAAACAGCGACGAACTCGCCAAAGAGATAAAAAAGTGGATAGACTTTGGAGACCACCCTGCCTTTAATGTTAGGATAACCGAGTTTCAAGCAGCCATTGGATACCTTATGCTAAAAAGGCTTGAAGAGCACAACCAAAAAAGAAGAGAGAACGCCTCTAAGTATATGCAATCCTTAAACGGTGGCTTTGTCCACCCTGTGGAAAGAGAAGGAGCATACCACGTATACCATCTTTATACCCTAAGGCATCCCAACAGAGACACCATAGTGGAAAAACTAAAGGAAAAGGGTGTGGACGCAAGGGTCTATTATAGCTATCTTTTGCACCAGCTAAGAGGTGCGGAGCACTTACCTACACCAAACGCAGAAAAATTCAGAAAAGAAGTCTTTTCCATACCAGTCCATCCCTACCTTACCGGGGAAGAGATAAACTTTATCACAGAAAGCCTTATGGTTGAGGTTGGGTTAGCTCCGAACCCCTTATGTTGAGAATAACTATTTCTACTCTTCTGTTTTGGGCTCTGCCTTCTGGAGTGGTGTTAGGAGCTATAGGTCTGGTGTCCGCATAACCTGACGCCTTTAACCTTTCTGGGTTTATGCCTTTGGCTATGAAATACCTTACAATGGTGCTCGCCCTTGCGGTAGACAGCTCCCAGTTAGAGGGAAACCTTTCGGTGGATATGGGTATGCTGTCTGTATGCCCCTCTACCTCCACGGGGTTTGGTAGGTCTTTGATTATCTCGTAAAGTTTATCAAGCACAGGTCTCATCTCTGGCTTTATATCTGCACTTCCAGACTCAAAGAGTAGCTTTTCCTGAAGTATTAGCCGTATGCCTATTGATTCGTAAGCTATTTTAAACTCTCCCTCGAACCCCATGCGTCTTAACATCTCTTGAAGCTCTTGAAGTTGCCTCTGAATTCTTCTGCCCCTTTCTGTTGGCTCCACCCTTTTAATAACCGGCTCTGGAAGTATCTGCTTTGGCAAAGTTTCCTCAAGGGGAACAAGTCTCATACCAAAAGCCTTTGCAAAAGCCTGGGCGTATTCAAGAGCGGCTTGCTTGCCAGCTTGAGCCATGGCAAAAAGGGCTACAAAAAGACAAAGAAGTAGCGTTAGAAAATCCGCATAGGGTATTGCCCATCTTTCTGAAACCTCTTTTGGACACTTCTTTTTCTTTGCCATTACTTGACCTCAACGTAAGAGCTGAGCCTTTCTTCTATAAGCCTTGGATTTTCACCTTTTGCCATCATCCTGCATGCATCCAATATCATATACAATCTCAATATTTCCTCTCTGGACTTTATCTTAATCTTCCTGGAGATGGGACCAAAGATTAGGTAAGAAAAAGTTATACCGTAGACTGTTGCCACAAAGGCAGAGGATATTCCATAAGCAAGTTCTTGAGAGTTATCAAGGCTTTGTAGAGCCTTCATAAGTCCAAAAACCGCACCCACAAGCCCAAAGGTTGGTGCACTTTCTGCAGAGTTTTTCCAATATTCCACTGCTATTTCAAAGTCTTCCTCCTTTTTTGCTATCTCTGCCTCAAGACTTTCCACAAGCATGTTTTCGTCTACCCCAAGCACCATAAGGTCTAAGGCTCTTCTAAGAAAAGGGTCTTTTATCTCTTCCGCATGGGTCTCAAGGGCAAGCATACCTTCCTTCCTTACAATATTTGCCAGCTCCACAAGCTGAGTCTTTGTCTCAAGAACCTCGTTGCCTCCGCCCTTAAAAGCCAGTTTAAGCCCCTCTATGATTAGAGAAAACTTTGACAAAGGTATGGTTACAAGGCTTGCAAAGAGGGTTGTAGGGACTACTATAACAAAGGCAGCGGGCTGAATAAGGAAAAGGATGCTTGCCCCTTTAAGAACCGCACCTATAAGAAGAGCTACAAGCCCTCCCACAATACCTATGACCGTAAGAAGGTCCATGATAACTATTATAATTGTCAACTGTGTTTTAATATTTAAACCATGAGAGTTTTAAGCGGTATGAGACCTACAGGTAAACTGCACCTTGGGCATTACTTTGGTGTGATAAAAAATTGGTTAAAACTCCAAGAGGAACACGAGACCTTTTATATGGTGGCAGATTGGCATGCCCTCACTACAGGCTATAAAAGGGTAGAGGAGATACCTCAAAACACAGAGGATATGCTAATAGACTGGCTTACTTTAGGCATTGACCCAAAAAAGAGTGTGGTATTTCAACAATCAAAGGTAAAGGAACATGCGGAGCTTTTCCTCATATTTTCCATGATAACCCCCAAGAGCTGGCTTGAGTGGAACCCCACTTACAAAGATACTAAGTATAACCTCCTTAGAATTGCAGACCTTAGCCTTATGTTTAAAGGTGGTACTAGAGACCACGTAAAGACCCTTGTGGCAAAACTTCCTTACAAGGTTGAGGACCTTGACGCTCTTGAGGAGCTACTTCTTGACACCATATCTGACGCTCTTATAACCGCTCTCTTTGAGGGATATCTGGATAAGGAAACGCTAAAGGAGCTCAACGTTTCAAAAAGGGACTTTTACGACACGGACACTTACGGCTTTTTAGGCTACCCCGTGCTTCAGGCAGTGGACATACTCATATACAAGGCTCAGGCAGTACCTGTGGGAGAAGACCAGCTGCCTCACATAGAACTTTCAAGGGAAATAGCAAGAAGGTTTAATCACCTATACGGAGAAACCTTTCCAGAGCCTCAGGCTATGCTCACGGAAACACCAAGGCTTCCCGGCACAGATGGAAGGAAGATGAGCAAGTCTTATAACAATGCCATATACTTTGCAGACAGCGAAGAAGAGGTAAAGAAGAAAGTCATGAGCTTTTACACAGACCCACAAAAGCTAAGAAAAGGAGACCCTGGAAGACCAGAGATATGTCCTGTGTTTTTCTACCATAAGATTTTCTCTCCATCAGAAAGAACTGAAGAAATAGAAAGAGAATGCAAAAGCGGTAAACTTGGATGCGTGGACTGTAAAAAAATCATGTTTGAGGGTCTTGAGGCTTTTCTTAAACCTATCAGAGAAAAAAGAGAACAAGTTACCAAAGACAGGGAGCTTCTTATACATATACTTGAGGAAGGCTCAGAAAAGGCAAGACAGATAGCCAAAGAAACTATGGAAGAAGTGAGATTAAAA
>JAXSNY010000065.1:0-3265 GCA_037925365.1 Aquificaceae bacterium | reverse complement strand
CAAGGGATACCTTGTTAGAAAGCCCGCGTTCAGAAAGCCATTTAAAGACCGCAGAAACTGCCAAGAGGCTCGGAACCGCAAGCCTGTGCTTTGAGATGTTTCTATCGGACAAAACCACAATGTTAGCGCCTTCTCTTACCGCCTCCTCTACCCTTCTACAGACTATCTCCACACCAAGCCTTAGGTCACATATGGTAATGCCTTCATACATAGCATCGTAGAGTATGTCAGTTATCCTCCTTTCTCCCGCAAGATCCTGAAGCTCCACAACGCAGTAGCTCCTCTCTTTAGGATAGGTCATGGGAACCCATGCAACTCTGAACTCTTTCTGTTCCATAAGGGCTTTAAACTGATAGGGCAGGAGTATGGGGCTATCTATCTGAAGCCTTTTGGCATGCTCCTCTTCTTCCTTCAGGAAGTTTCTCTTGTGTCCTAAGTTCATCCTAAGAGACATAACAGCCCTTTCCCTTATAGGGTCTATGGGTGGATTTGTTACCTGTGCAAACCTTTGCCTAAAGTATCTAAAGAGTAATAAAGGCTTTTCTGAGAGGGGCGGAATGGGAGTGTCATCACCCATAGAAAAGGTTATCTCTTTGCCTTCTTCCGCCATGGGTGCAAGGACATTTTTTATCTCTTCCTGCGTGTAGCCAAAGGACACGAGTTTTCTTATCCTTTCTTGGTCTTCCTTGTATTCTGAAATTGTGTAGTCCTTTATAATTTCAGAAAGCCTAAGGAGATGTTTTCTTAGCCACTCACCGTAAGGCTTTTGAGAAGAGAGTTCTCTGAGTATCTGGCCTGTCTCTTTCACCTCGCCCGTTGAGAGGTCTACCACAAGTGTATCGCCTGGTCCAAGCCTTCCCTTCTTGAGAACCTTTTTGCCCGAGAGGTCTACCATACCCACCTCGGAGCCAAGCACCAAAATACCATCCTCGGTAAGCACATATCTGGCGGGTCTTAGACCGTTTCTATCAAGGTGTGCTCCTATCTTTCTACCGTCGGTAAAGGCAATGCTGGCAGGTCCATCCCAAGGCTTCATCAAGAGAGACTGATATTCAAAGAACTCTTTCACTTCCTTTGAAAGCCAAGGCACACCCTCCCAAGCGGGTGGTATAAGCATATTTATAGCATGCTCTGGGCTATAACCCACAAGCACCAAAAGTTCAAAAACCCTGTCCAAAGAGGCAGAATCGCTCTCCTCATAAGAAACCAAAGGTCTTACGAGCTTTATATTTTCTCCAAAAAGCTCATGCTCCAATTCGTGCTCTATAGCCCTCATCCAGTTTCTGTTGCCTAATATGGTGTTTATCTCACCGTTATGAGCCAGATACCTAAAGGGCTGAGCCAGCTTCCAGTTGGGGAAGGTGTTGGTGGAATACCTTTGATGGAAAAGACAGAAACTGGACTCAAGCCTTTGGTTTTTTAGCTCTGGATAGAAAATATCCAGCTGAGGTGCCACAAGCATTCCCTTGTAGACCATTACCCTTGAGGAGAGAGAGGCAAAGTAGACCTTGTCCTTTATCTTTTTGTCTGTCTCTATGCGTCTTCTGAGGAGATATAGCTCCAGCTCCCTTCTTTCTTCCGAAACCTTCTCAGCGTCTAAGAGAAGATGGAATATCTTTGGCATTACCCTTAGAGCGGACTCACCCACCGCTGACTTATCTATTGGGACTTCCCTCCAAGCTACAAGAGAAAAGGGAGACTTCCTTATATGCTCCTCTATCTGAAGTCTCACATCCTCGTAAAGGAAAGCCACGCCAACCGCAAGGTTGTCTATGTGAGAAACCTCATAGCCTTCCTCAGACAGCCATTCCGCAAAGAATTTCTTAGGGATTTCAATCATAACCCCCGCACCATCTCCAGTCTTGCCATCACCACCCACTGCACCTCTATGGGTAAGGTTCTTTACCGCCTCTATACCCCATTGGACTATCTGATGGCTTTTTTCACCTCTTATATTGCATACAAACCCAACACCACAGGAATCGTATTCCAAAAGCTCCATCTCTTCACCTCTCAAAAGGGTAAATGGGCTAATATTTTAATATAAAACCCTATATGCTTTTTGATGTATGTATTTCAGCACTTTAAAACTTCACTCCCGTCAAGGCAATCTTCACCATGAGCCATTTCTTAGGCATGGTCTGAAACTGAAAGGGGCGATTACTTTCCTACGCTTGCCTTCCCCACAGCTACCTTTACAAGATAACTTAAGGCATGTGCAAGAAGCCAAAGAGTTATGCCGTAAACTCCTCTCATAGTGCTAAAAAGAATTCTTCCATGTAGCTTTACCGCGGGCTTTAGAAGAGGGTAGAGCCTTTTTCTCCTCTTTTCTGAGGAAAGAACCCAAAGTATTAACTTGGCAAGGAATTAAGCAAGTAGAGGCTTGGCTTTCTTTTTAGGAAAAACATTTGCACCATCAATAAAGAGTATAACTCACGGTTAATTTATGGTTAATCTTTGAAAACTATTCTATAACTATCAAAACTTTTAGGAGGTGCTAAAATGAGGAAGGCATTGGCCATCCTTACAGCCTTGGCAGGTCTTTCAACCCTTGCCCTTGCACAACCACCATACATGGGCAAAAAGGAGCATAAGCTCTGGTGTCAGCAAAACTGGGACAGGTGCAAGCAGTTTAGGGAAGAAGCTCTTAAGATAAGGGAAAGGAACATACAGAGAGAAAGGGAATGCTTGCAAAAGGCAAAGGACTTTTGGGCTTTTGAGGAATGCAAGGCTCAGGTAAAGGTGCAGGGTAAAAGGGAGATGTATGAACTTAGGCAAAGGTTTATGGAGGGCGTTAGCAGGTGAGAGTGCTCCTTGTGGAAGACGACAAAAGCCTTGCGACCGCACTCAAGGAGCTCTTGGAAGAAGAAGGCTATAGGGTGAGGCTTGCCCTTGATGGGAAGCGAGGGCTTGACCTAGCCCTTTCTGAAGAATTTGACCTTATTTTGCTGGACTACTTTTTACCCAGTATGGATGGCAGGGAGTTTCTCAAGAGGCTAAGGTCAGAAGGCTCAAAGGTGCCAGTTATAGCCCTTACTGTGGTTTCTGATATAAAAAACAAAGTGGACTTTTTCCAAACAGGTGCGGATGACTACATTACAAAACCCTTTCATCTTGAAGAACTTTTGGCACGCATAGGAGCTGTCCTTAGAAGATACGCAGGGTTTGAAAGTGCGGAGGTAGACTTAGGAGGCGTAAGGATAAGCCTAACACAAAAGAAGGTTTTTGTGGGGCAAGAAGAAGTAAGCCTAACTCTCGGTGAGTA
>JAXSNY010000064.1:0-3274 GCA_037925365.1 Aquificaceae bacterium | reverse complement strand
CGCATACATAAAGGGCTCTTTGTTTGTGGGCATGTGCCAAGCTACTGCCAGTGGGTTTTCTCCCACACAAAGGAGTGCCACTGGCCTTGGCACATAACCCAAAAAGTAGGCATCTTCAAGGGTCTTGGCGACTAGTCTCTGAAAATATTGACACCTAATAATGGTAATTTGTTGCTTGAATTGTTTCACATACGAACTAACAAACAAAAGCTATAATATCCCTACGTATAGGGCTATTGAAGTCTCATGCCCTATGACAAAGGAAAAAGCTAACATCGTTTCTGAAGTCCTAAAGCTATACAGAAAAACCGCACAGCTCGTAGCAAACTTCCAGTGGTTTCTTTTCTTCAAAACTGGCTCTTTCTCCAGAAAAGCTAACATAAAACACTTAAACTGCCCACTTTCAGAAAGGTTCAAGTCCACTATCCAATACCATGTGGTAGTCCCTACATTTGAAAGTTTTATTGCCAATGTCCAAGAAAGGTTCAAAGAGATAGTCTTTGCTTCAACTCTTCCTGAAAAGACAAAAAGAGTTCTCCTTTATCTCAACTCCAGAAAGGAATGGTTTATTCCAAAAAGTGAGAAAGCCCTGTGGATAGACAAAGACAAAAACAAACACGAGTATGAGATATTCAAGGAAGAAAGACTGCTTGCTAAGAAGATATTCAAGCATATTCTCAAAAGCTGGAAAAAGCCAAGTTTCAAAGGTGTCTCTATGCTTTTGGATAGCAAATGTGCCTTGCTGGAAAGACCAAAGAAAGCAAAAGGCTTTGACTTCTGGATAAGGCTGTCAACTCATGAAAAGAGAAAGCCTATATATCTGCCTGTGAAACTTCATGAATACTTTGAGGAAAGAGGTGGAAAGCTAACAAACATGGTTCAGATAGCAGAGGATGGTAAACTAAGACTTGTGAAAGAAATAGAGAGGAAGGAGATAGCTTTCAGTGGAGAAGTAGCCCTTGACTTTGGCATGGAGTGTTTTCTTGTCTCAGACAGAGGAGACCTCTTTGGCAGGTTGTCTATCACCTCTATTATCGCCTTGCCTCCCTTTCTGTAAGCCCTTATTTGCACCTTTCCTCTTCTTAGCTTTAGACCATGCTTTAGTGCATTTTCCACAAGAACCTGCAAGGAAAACTTAGGCACTTTCAAAGATAAAAGGCTCTCATCCAGCTCTATCTCAAGCTCTATTTTACCTACAAACCTAAGGCTTATGACCTTCCAGTAGTCTTTTAGGAGGTTTATCTCCTCCTGCAAGGTTATAAGAGGTTCAAAGTAGAGGCTTTTTCTAAGGAGGCTTGCCAAGGCTAATATGGCTTCTTCCGCTTTGCGAGGGTCTTGATAGACAAGCTCCGCCAATGCGTTCAGTGTATTAAACATAAAGTGAGGACTTATCTGGCTTTCTAAGTTTCTTATGTGCTCCTCAAGGAGTAGCCTTTTGCTTTCTTCTTCTCTTCTTTGCAAAGAGACCAGCTTGTAGAGGAGATAGCCAAGGGATGCGGTCATAATTCCTAAGAAAAAGGAAAGGCTAAGGGCTTTGCTCATAGGAAGATGCAAGTTCACTATTCTAAAGGCTTCGTTGGTAAGGTAGCCACCTATTGCACCAAAAAAGCTAGAAAGTAAGGCAAGCAAAAGGCTAAAGGGCGTTCTTAAAAACTCTGGCAGTTTCTTTACAATCCAGCGGTTGTTTATCTCTGTGGTGATAAGAGAGAGGATAAATATGTAACTTGAGGTAAGTAGTCCAAGAAAAGCCATCGGCATTAGGTTTTGACCGTGCAGAGATGCGACAAAGCCCGATATGGAAAAGCCAAGAAGGAAAGCGAGTAAGAGTATGTATAACCACTCCCTTAGGCGAATCCTTAGCATATTTGAAAGTCCCTTTCTATAAGTTTTAGCAGGTTTATGACGCCCATGCTAACGCCGGGCCAACCTTGACCTGGAAAGACCGTATCTCCCACAAGATAGAGACCCTCCACAGGCGTAAGTGGTGAGGGATAGGAAAAGGGAAAGTTTTCCTTTATAACGGGTATGCCACCCACTGAACCCCTGTATCTTCCCGTGTATCTCTCAAAGGTCTTTGGAGTGCCAGCAAAGACATGAAGTTTTTTCAAAGCTCTTAGCTCTGGCAGATGTTTATAGATTAGCTCAAGGCAATACTCGGTAGCTCTTTCCTTTCTTTCCCCGTATTCTTCCTTTGAAAGCCCCTCCCATAGCTCAAGCCTTGTGTGGGTAGATATGGTAATACTGCGGGTTTTTTCCTTGCTAAGCACTGGGTCATCTTCCTCTGAGATAGAAAGAAACAGAGACCTACTGCCTGTGTAGGGTATAGGCTCTCTCAGAAGTATAAAATGGTGGTGAGAAAAGTCCTTTGGAAGCTCTCCCTCTACCGTCATGTATATGGTAAAAGCACCCCATAGCTTGGAGTATCGCCTCTTTGCCCTTTCGGAGAAATACTTAAGCTCTTCTATAAGGTCTCCAGCCTTCCACAGGGTAGTGTTTAGAATAACTCTTTTTGCCTCGTATTGCCCCTTGTTGGTCTCTATAAGGAAACCCCAAGGCTTTTTCCTTATGGCTTTTACCCTCGTTTTCATGCTTATGACTTTTACCCTCTTGGCAAAGGTGTCAAGAAGTTTCCCCATACCGCCTATCACATAATAGTTTGTTAGGTTTGGATAGGTAAGCCCCAAAGAGGCTACAGAGAAAGGCACCTCTTCCAAAAAGCCCTGCGCAGTAATTAGAGTATGATGTGTAAGAAAAAGCTCATAGTCCGAGTTAAAGTTTCCAAGGTATATCCTTGCAACCCTTTTTGCACTGAAAAAATTACACAAAAGGGTAGAAAGAAAGCCAATAGGATGCTTTGAAAGGTTTCTAAAAGGTAAAGTTAAGCTGGGATAAGGCAGGCTATCGCACCACATACTCCACATGGCGTCGCTTACTTCGTATACCCTTTTCCAAAAGGCTCTGTGGTTAAGTTCTGGAAAGGCTTTTGATATCTCCTCAAGGGCAAGCTCTCTGTTTTTCCACCTTCTTATAGTCTTATCCCCCAGATATATTACCATGGCAGGGTCTATAGGCTTTATGGGAAGCTCTAAACCCACATACTTTGCTATTTTCCCCACAGGAAGCTCTTCTTCCGCACCCACAAAGGTGGCAGCACCCACATTGTAATAAAAACCCTTCCTTTGAAAAGTTCCCGCACAACCCCCAAGATAGTCAAGGGCTTCAAAAAGAATAACATCCTTTCCCATATGAGAGAGAAGTGAGGAAGCCAAAACCC
>JAXSNY010000063.1:0-3296 GCA_037925365.1 Aquificaceae bacterium | reverse complement strand
GGTGTGTCCGTCGGTGGTTATGGTGAGCTCGTATTTAGACGCAATGATGTGGATGCGAGAGGCGGTGCAAAAAATATAGCCAATATGCAAAGGCTAATCCTATACCTTGGCTATGCCTTTGATGAAAGGCTAAAGTTTAACTCAGAGCTTGAGTTAGAGCATGCATCTACCTCTGCAAGCCATGGAACTGGTGGAGGATACTTCAAGGCGGAGCTTGCCTATCTTGACTACCAGTTTAGACCCGAGTTTGGAGTAAGGGGTGGTCTACTGCTTATGCCCGTGGGTATAATAAACGAAATCCACGAGCCACCTACCTTTCCCTCTGCGGAAAGACCCTTTTTTGAGCGTAGGATAACCATGTCCACATGGGAAGAGATGGGTCTTGGAGTGTATGGAACGGTAGGTCATGTAGACTATAGGTTTTATGTGATAAACGGGCTTATGCTGAAGGGTGGTGGAGACTACAATGCACTTGAGCCTTTAAAAACTGTCAGACAAAGGGGTGCAAGGGCTGTGGCGGACAGGCTTGGTTATACGGGAAGGGTAGATATAGACCTGCCTCTTAACGTAAAAATTGGAGGTTCTTTTGTCTACGCAGATGTGCAGTCTAAGGGCGGTTCAGATTCTCAGCTTGGCCTCAGAAGAGGCTCAAAGGTCGGCTCTTTTACCATGTTTTCTCCTCACATATGGTGGCAGTATGCAGGATGGGATGTGAGGTTTGTGGGAGCTTTGGTAAAAACCGAGGATGCTTTAAAGATGTCCAGAGACCTTTTTGGAAGTAAAATTCAAAACCCAAACACTGGTGCTGACAGAAACAATATAATGCCAGAGGAACAGCAAGGCTTTTATGTGCAGGTTGCTTACGACCTCTTTAGGCTCTTTGGACCAGAAAACCAGGAGCTTTATGTCTTTGGAATATACGAGGACTTTGATACACACAAGAAAGTGCCCTCTGGCTATCTAAAGCCTGACGGACATGAGCTAAAGGTTTATAACTTTGGCATTTCCTACAAACCCCACCCTCTTGTAGCCATAAAAGCGGACTATGCGAAGTTAGACTACGGCAAGCCAAAAAAGGATGAAAACGAATACAGGCTTACACTTGGTTTTATGTTCTGATGGCTCTTCCTCATGTTGTGGCTTTCAGTGTAAAAGTAGTAGAATTAAGAGCTTAGGAGGTTAGCATGGCTCTGTTGACCTTTTTATTTCTTATTGCTTACACTCTTTTATCCCCTAACCCCTTGCAAGCAAAGGAGTTTAAAAGACCAGAGCAAGCCCTTTCTCAGATTTATCCCGGCTCTCAAATAGAGGTTAGGAATATTACCCTCACAAGAGAGCAAGTGGAAGAAGTGCAAAGGATATCTGGTGTCAAGTTAGAATCAAGGCTTGCGTCATGGTATATAGTCAAAAAGGGTGGACAAATAATAGCCTATGGCTATGCGGATATGCACAGAGTTAGGACGCATCCAGAGGTAGTCCTATATACAATTACCCCAGACGGAAGGCTTGACGTGATAGAGGTGCTTGCCTTTCATGAACCCCTTGAGTATATGCCAGAAAACCAATGGCTTAGGCTCTTTGCAAGCAAACAGCTAAACAAAGACCCCATAAGGCTTAGGAGAGATATTCCCAATATAACAGGTGCTACTTTGACAGCAAGAGCCATAACTGACAATGCCCGCAAGGTGCTTGCCATGTGGCAGATGCTTTTTGGAGGTCAAAGGTGAGGTTTTTCATATCTGCTAACATAAAGAAAAATACGCCCCTATACTACGCAGTGCTCTTTTTCTTGGTTTTTGCCTTGCTTTTCTGGCTTGCATCTTGGGTTCATTTCTATTCCAAGTATGGCTTTTCTTATGAAAGCCTTGTGAGATATTTCTTTTTGGACCCAGATTTTCCCGAAAGGGTCTCCATAGCACAGGTCTCGGAGGACTTTCATGTGGGAGTTTTTATCCATGGAATGCTTCTGATAACCCTTTTTTCTCTGCTAAATATAACGGTCTTATCCAAGAAAACCAAGTTAATGCTTATAGCTTCCACAAGTTTCTTTGCCCTTTTGTTTTTGCTTTCTGACTTCCTTATACTTCTGCTTGGCACAAAAACGGTTATGCTAAAGCTCCTTTCCTTCTTAGCTTACCAACTTAATTATCTAATTACATGGCTTTTGACCACCCTCTACATCCTAAGAGATGAACAAAACTCACCGAAAACAGACACTCTAAGGCTTATGAGCCTTGCCTTTGCTTTGTTTTCTCTTTTTTTTCTCTTCTCTAATTTTTTGAACTTTCATGCTAAAATGGGCTTTGGGGTTGAGGGCATAAGAGACTACTTTCTTGGCAATCCAGAGCTATTCGTTAAAGGTAAGAGTTTTAATGGCGTTTTCAAAGTTTTTTATCCCCATCTTATAGCCATGGCGGTTTATTCTCTTGCCCTGGCTCATCTCTTGCCTTTTGTAGGTGTAAAAAGAAGGACAGCTCTTTGGATAGGTCTTTTTCTGTTTATCTTTTCCTTTTTAGATAACCTTACAAGTCTGCTTTTGCTTCTTCTTGGCTCACCCCTCACCTACTTTAAACTGCTTAGCTTTTGGAGTTTTCAGTTTTTGGCTGTTGGCTTTTCTCTTGTGCTATTAGTGGGTTCTTTGAAAGGGGGCGAAGGGGCAAAGCTGTATCTGTGAGGTTAGCTCTTTGAACCCATATCCCTTTCTATTAACTCTTTTAGCTTTTCCACGTCCTCTTCCAAAAGGCTTTGCACTCCATACTTTTCTTCCAAATACTCCAAGTACCTCTCTACGCTTACCCACCTTTTTAGCACCATACCTTGAGTAATAAGCCTGAGGAAAGGCTCTTTGTCCTTTACCAATCCAAGGTCATAAAGGAACTTTTGGAAAAACCTTGCATAAAGAAGGTGCAAGACCGCATGCTCTATACCACCTATGTAAAGGTCTACGGGCATCCAGAACTCCACCCTTTCTGGAGAGAAGGGCTTTTCTGAGTTTTTGGGGTCGCAAAAGCGTAAGAAATACCAGCTTGAGTCAAAGAAGGTATCCATTGTATCCGTCTCTCTTTTTGCAGTTCTTCCACACTTGGGGCAGGTGGCGTTGACAAACTCTGGGACTTTTTCAAGAGGGTTTCCGTGTCCTGTTATCTCCACCCTTTGAGGCAAAAGCACAGGAAGTTGGTCCTCTGGGACTGGCACTATTCCACAGTGGTCGCAGTAAACTATAGGTATGGGCGTGCCCCAGTATCTCTGTCTTGAAATGTTCCAGTCCCTTAGTCTGTAGGTTATTTTAAAGTCTC
>JAXSNY010000062.1:0-3306 GCA_037925365.1 Aquificaceae bacterium | reverse complement strand
TTCCAAGCCTTAGAAAAAGGCTACCGGAGGAGATAGAGGATGCATGGCGAGAGGCGAGGAAAGAACTCCGAAAATGGCTAAGAGATAATGACCTTGAGCCAGAGGACTTTCAATTTCCTCAAAAATGTCCTTACACATACGAAGAAGCCATGACAAGAGACCTCAAGGAGGAGCTAAAGCCATGAAGACCATAAGCAAGGAAAAGCTAAGAGAACTATACTACAAAGACTTTCCACTCTGGGCGGAGATAAACTACGAGCTTTTGAAAGAAAAGGCTTACGAGCTTGTGGACTGGGAAAACCTATTGGAGGAGATATGGGATATGGGACAAAAGCACTTGGACTCTGGTATAAGCCACCTGGCGGTTATCTTGGAGCATCTTTATAAGTGGGATAACTTGAGGAAATATACAAGAGCGGGAGAGGAACATGGAGGGCTTGGATGGATAAAAAGCATAGAAAGGGCAAGGGTAGAGATAAACAAACTCTTCAGGAGGCATCCAAGCCTTAGGGCAAAGCTACCCGAATATCTAAAACTTGCATGGCAAGATACGGTTGATGAACTAAAGCTCTGGCTAAAGGATGTAGGCAAAGAGGAGCTTATCTCTGCAATTCCAGAAGAGTGTCTTTACACATACGAGGAAGCCATGACAAGAGACCTCAGAAAAGAGATTGGAAATTTTGCAAATGCATAAGCCTTGTTTAGAAAGCCCTCTGCAAAAGTGCAAAAGATAAGAAAGGCTTGACAAAGGGGATTTTTATCTGCTATCATATAGGCATCAAAACCTTTTAAGGAGGGTATCAGCATGAGGAAGAGCCTACTTGCAGTAGCAGCCCTGATGGGTGCAAGTGCATTGCCAGCAAAGGCAGCCATGTTCAAGGTAGACGAGCAAACCTTTGCCAACTTCGGCTACATGTCTCAGATATGGGCACAGAACATTGGAGCGCGAAACACAAATGAGAAGTCAAGAACAAACTTCTCCATCAACAACGCAAAGATCTACTTCTCTGGACAGGTCAACAAGATGGTTAAGTTCCATGCAGAGTTTGATGCTGCTCTTGGAAGAGGAGATAGAGATGCGGTAGAAGGGCGCGTAAGAATAGGCGACGCCCATATAACTTTTGCCTTCGCTCCAGAGCTTAACATTATCGCAGGTTATCAGAGGCTTCCTTTTAGCAGACAAACACTCAGTTCATCATACGCTGCCATAATACCCACTGGCTATGGTTATGGTAGGGTTGGAGAAATTGCTCCGGTGTTTTCCTCAGCAAGCATAGGTGCATCTCCAGCTAAAGTTGGCGGTGCTGGCTCAAGGGATGCTGGTCTTTCTATAATGAGCAACATAATGGACGGTATGGTAGTTTTCAGGGGTGGTATATTTGATGGTAGATACGACTTTAGAACTTCAACAGCCTCAACTAATGAAAGCCTTGCCCTTGCTTTCAGAATTCAGTTTACACCCACTATGCTTGGATACAAGGGTGAGACAGGTTATGCAATAAGTGATACCTATCTTGGCAAGCAGAATGTGTTAACCCTTGGTGTAGGCTACAATACTCAAAAAGATAGGAGAACATCTGCTCCTAACAACACCTGGAAAATGCTTACTATGGATGTCAACTGGGAGCAAAAGTTTGGCGATATGATACCCAACGTTCAAGTTGGAATTAATGACCTTAAGGACTACGACGGTAAGGATGACGCCAGAGCCTTCTGGGTGCAGGGTCAGCTCCTCTATGACCAAGTTGTGGGACTTGGAAAGCCAGCTATTGCACTTGGATGGTTCTATGGTGAGAAAAAACCTGCAGATGGTAGTGCTAAGCCAAAGGTCAACAGGTATGCTCTATACTTCAACTACTACATAAAAGGAAACGCTGCAAAGATACAGGCTGGTATGGATATCCTTAGCAGGAACGACGCAGATAAAACACCTACAAATCCAAACGACCCAAGAGGCAAAAATTACACAGACTTTACTCTTGCTCTCCAAACCCAGTTCTAAGCTACTTTGAAACTTCTATGAGCCCCGCCTTATGCGGGGCTTTTTTGTTTTATAACTGGTCTGTGTATGCACTTCCAAACAAGCTCAAAAACCTTGAGGAGCTAAGAAGTTTCTTGAGGGGGTATTTTAAAGGTAGAAAAGTCAAAGTATACCTCTTTGGCTCAAGGGCAAGAGAGGAAAATAGGGTGTTCTATGACGTAGACCTTGCAATCAGAAAGCATCTCAAGAGCCTTGTTTATACGAGCGAGCCACTCCTCCTCGCTTAGATTGAGGTAGGTGGGATAGTTTTTCATCACGGTTCAGGTTATAATATACGCCATGAAACTAAAAATAGACAAGGGAGAATTTTTATCCGCCCTTCAGAAGGCAAAGAACGCCACAGAGAAAAAGTCCGCCCTACCCATATTGAACAATTTTCTCCTAATCGCAGAGGATGAGTTTCTTACTCTAAAGGCAACAGACCTTGAAAACTTTCTATCCCTGCGTATATCCGCAGAGGTAGAAGAGGAGGGCAAGACAGCGGTCAACGCAGATAAGCTCACCAATGTGATAAAAAGCCTTCCCGTTGCTACCGTTTACCTTGAGCTAAAGGAAGACAAGCTAACTGTAGGAGGTGGTAGGAGCACCTTTAGGCTTACCACTCTTGACCCAGAGGACTTCCCAGAGTTTCCTCAACCAGAAACCTCCACAGAGCTTCCTTCCGCAGACCTCATCAAGGCAATAGACAAAGTGGAATACGCTATATCAAAAGATGACGCCCGTTATGCACTGCAGGGTCTTTATGTTCACGAGGTGGATGGGAAGACTCACTTTGTGGGTTCAGATGGACACAGGCTTGCACTCTTTTGGAGGAATTCCCCTTTCCCTATGGAGCTACTTATACCAAGGAAGAGCCTAAAGGTCATTCAAGGTCTTATGAAGGACTATATTGGTGTTGTCCAATCTGGTAAGGATGAGTCCTTTGCCCACTTTGTTGGAGAGGACTGGAACTTGTCAGTAAGGCTCTTGGAGGGTGAATACCCGGACTATATGATAGTCATACCCAGAAACTTTAACCATGAGGTGGTTGTTAACAAAGATGCTCTTCTTGAAAGTCTAAAAAGACTTTCCGCTATAGCGGAATCTTCCGCCTTTCCTGTGAAGATTAGCTTTTCCGACCACGTTGCCCTTCTTGAAATATCAGACCCAGAGTATGGAGAGGGAAGGGATGAGGTGGATGTGGACTACACTGGTGAGCCTGTAGAGGTAGGTTTTAACGGCAAATACCTTATTGAAGCCCTTGACAGTTTTGATGTGGATAGGGT
>JAXSNY010000061.1:0-3545 GCA_037925365.1 Aquificaceae bacterium | reverse complement strand
TTCACATCATCCAAAATTAAAAAGAGCCTTAAGAAGTATTCTTGCTTCCTGTTAGATACTCTTCCACTCTCTTTGCCACCTCATCACTTGACCTTATGCAGTCCGCAACAGACACACCGTGCAGATAATTTCCAGTTAAGAAAAGTCCCGGGTTTTCTCTCTCAAGGGTCTTTGCCAACTCAAGGTATTTTCCATAGCCGAGGGTGTATTGGGGTATGGCTTTTTTCCACCTTGTAATGTTAAGAAACTCCACATGGTCTACACCGAGCGTTTCTTTCAGCTCCCTTTGTGCTATATCCAATATCTCTTGGTCTTCGTAGTCTATTATCTCTGGGTCTGTAGCTCCACCCATGTAGATGGTTAGAAGCTCCTTACCTTCTGGAGACCTGCCTTTGAATATCTGAGAAGAGAACAAAACTCCAAGAATTCTTTTGCTTTCTACCCTTGGCACAAGGAAACCAAAGCCAGGAGGAATTGAACCAGACATTACGCTCGCGTGTAGGACTATAATCGGTGCGTAATATATATTGTCAAACTCTTCTGATGCACTCCATGATATATCTCTTAGTAGGTAGCCTGCGGAGGTAGCAGGAGCAGAGACCACTACAGCCTTTGCTTCATACTTACCCTTTTTAGCATCAAGCACAAAGTAGTTTTCCTTTCTTCTTATTTTGAGAACCACGTTTTCCGTATCCACCTTTAGCTCAGAGGAAAGCCTGTCTATTAATGTGTGGTTTCCACCCTCAAAGGAGATAAGCCTACCACCAGGACCCAAAGCCTTTAGTTTTATAGCTCCCTTTATAAGGCTTCCAAATTTTTGCTCAAGCTCATAGACCCTTCTGACTGCGTATTTTACAGAGAGCCTTTCTGGGTCTCCTGCATAAACACCAGACACGAAGGGGGCAACTATATAGTCAAGAAACTCTTTCCCAAGTCTTCTACGGACAAATTCCCCTATGCTTTCCTCTGTCTTTACTGAAGGTGGGACAAAGGGCTCTCTCAAAACCCTTAGCTTGGCACCAAAGGACAAAAGGGGAGACTTGAAAAAACTAACGGGAGACATGGGAAGGGGTATTAGTTTGCCTTTTTTGTAAACATACCTTATTTTGGAGCTCTCCTCCGCATATTGGGGGCTTATGCCTGCTTTCCTTAAAAACTCCTCTACTTTTGCATCTGCCAATACTGTTTGAGGACCAAGCTCAAGTATGTATCCATTTTTTCTTACAGTCTGTATGTTGCCACCGGGTAGCTCTTCCTTTTCAAAGACATGAACACTAAAGCCTTTGCTTTTAAGATGAAAGGCTACAGAAAGACCCGATATGCCTGCACCAACTACCGCAACATCTATCATGTTTTGTAGGGCACTCCCTTAAGGGGCGAGGAAGGCACCGCATAGGTTCTCTTTGGCATTCTACCCGCAAGGTATGAGAGCCTTCCTGCAATAACCGCATACTTCATGGCAACCGCCATCTTTATGGGGTCTTTTGCTTCTGCGAGGGCTGTGTTGGTAAGAATTGCGTCTACACCAAGCTCCATCACTGGTGGAATGTCCCCCGCACTGCCAATACCTGCATCCACTATAACAGGCACGGAAACAGCTTCCTTTATGAAGATAAGGTTATAAGGATTTTGCATGCCAAGACCCGAACCTATAGGTGCTGCAAGGGGCATTACCGCAGGACAGCCTATATCCTCAAACTTCTTAGCGTATATAGGGTCATCAAAGATATAGGGCAGGACTACAAAGCCTTCCTTTACAAGGAACTTTGCCGCCTTTAGGGTCTCTTCCATATCTGGTAGGAGGGTCTTTTGGTCGCCTATTACTTCCAACTTTATCCAGTTTATACCCGTTGCCTCCCTTGCCAGCATGGCAGTCCTTATAGCCTCATCTCCAGTGTAGCACCCTGCAGTGTTTGGAAGTATCTGATACTTTTGAGGGTCTATGTAGTCAAGGAGGTTTTCTTTGTTTCTGTCTGTTATGTTTACCCTTCTGACCGCCACAGTTATCATCTCTGCACCACAGGCTTCAAGAACCTCCTTATTTTCCTGAAAGCTCTTAAACTTTCCGGAACCTATAATGAGCCTTGAGCGAAAGCGTCTGCCTGCAATTTCAAGGTAGTCCTCCTCTAAAAGCCTCTCGTAGTCCAACATCTATCCACCTCCTACGATGTTTACTATTTCAACCCTGTCTCCCTCCTTGAGCTTATATTCTGCGTATTTACTCTTCGGGACTATCTCCTCGTTTACCGCTACCGCAAGTCCCACAGGTCTTACCTCTATACGGTTTTTCTCTAAAAGAGCAAGTAGACTTATATCCTCTTCCACCTCCAAGGGCTTACCGTTAACTATGATCCTCATGGAATTATTAAATATAGACTTTGGCTCGGTTTTGCAAGATGGATAAACGTATCGGTATATTCCCAATAACTTATTTGGAATTACTAAGCCATAAAAGGTAAAAAAGAGATAATGAATAGGCTTGTATAGAAAATGTGCTATGAAGGACAAGCACTTTGTAGTAGCCAGTGCAAGACTGCTTCAGAAAAGAGAGACAAGCAAGAATCTTCACTCATAATAGTATAAGGCTTCCTGAACTACCCTTTTCACTTGCTCTCTAATAGCCCCCTCTCTTGGTGGGTCTAAAAGCAATTCATACATATAGCTCCTATCTACCTCATCGTCAAACTCTTCAAAGTCTACAGAAAGCAAAAGCTCCCTTGCCTTTTGGTTTAGGCTTTTGGGTATGTCCCTTCCTGACATTCTACACCACAAAAGAGCCCAAGCCCTTGCGAGGGCAATAGGATGATAGCCTCCACCTCCAAGATATATACCCTCTCCAAGCATATCTCTTATTAGGTCAAAAGCCTTAAGAAAGCCCCAGTTGGAAAGCTCAAACTTGGAAAGGTAGTCTTCGCTCAGCACATCAGTGCCCAGCTGAAGAAGGTATATCTCTGGTCTAAAAAACTCTGAAACCTTTGGCAATATTTCCTCAAGGACAAAGAGAAACTCCCTATCGTTTACCCCCTTAGGCAGTGAAAGGTTAAGATTATAGCCCTTACCCTTTCCAGAACCTCTCTCATGGATAAAGCCTTTCTTGAAGGGAAAAGCATACTCAGGAGACTGATGCAGAGACAAGACAAACACCCTACCATCTTCGTAGAAGAAGTCTTGCACTCCGTCGCAGTGGTGTGCGTCAAGGTCTATGTATAGGATTCTCTTATAACCCTTTGAAAGGAGATACTGAAGGGCTACGCCAGGGTCGTTTATAAAGCAAAAGCCGTTTGCTCTTGAGGGATAGGCGTGGTGCATACCGCCTGCAGGATTAAAGGTGGTAAAACCTTCAAGAAACAGGTCTACAGCCTGCACGGAAGAACCAGTGGCAAGCAAAGAACCCCTCCACATGGCTGGAGAGACAGGGTTTTCGTAAGTGCCTATGTTAAACCTTTCCCTATATTCCCCCTTTACACACTGACATTGGTCGCACTCTTCAAGGGCTTTGAGATATTCTTCCTCATGGAAAAGCTCAAGCTCCTCCCAGTGGGCTG
>JAXSNY010000060.1:0-3593 GCA_037925365.1 Aquificaceae bacterium | reverse complement strand
TTAAAAGCTCCTTTCTTATATCCTCTGACCTTTCGGAGTATACCGCACTTACGGAAAGGGATGGCTTTTCCGCAAATCTCCTTAGACCCAAGGTCTCCAATGCCCTTATAGTTCCCTCTGAAAGTGCCCTATGTCTTTTTTCAACCTTTTCCATACCTTCTTCAAGTAGCATAAGTAGAGACTCTCTCATGGCAAGTATCAGACTTATGGCAGGCGTCCATGCGGTTTGTCCTTCCTTTTGTTTAGAAAGCTCTCTCTTTACGCTGAAGTAGAAGGCTCTATCCACAAGGCTTTCTTTTGCACGTTCGGAAAACCAAAGCACGGAAAGACCAGGAGGGAGCAAAAAGCCCTTTTGAGAGCCACCCACTATTACATCAAGGTTCCATTCGGAGGGTCTTATATGATAGACACCCAGCGCTGTTATGGCGTCCGCCACACACAAGGCGTTAAACTCTTTGCAAACCTTACCTATCTCGGGTGCTGGATGGTATGCTCCAGTGGAGGTTTCTGAAACTTGAAATAGCACACTTTTGCACTCTGGGTTTTCCCTTAGGAGTTCTCTTACCCTCTCTGGGTCTGCGGATTTGCCCCACTCTACCTTGTATTCTATGGGTCTTAGACCCCAGTGTTGAGCGAGTTTTAGCCACCTTTCGCCAAACTTCCCACCGTTTATCACAAGCACCTTATCGCCTTCTTTGAAAAAGTTAAGTATGGCAGATTCCATCGCCCCAGTGCCGGAGGAGGCAAAGAAAACGAAATTGTCCGATGGCTCATCCAAAAGCCTTTTAAAGAGCTCTCTCACCTCAAGAAAGGCATTTTTAAACTCCTCTGTCCTGTGATGGATTATCTGCCTTCCGAGGACTTCTCTTACCCTTTCAGGAAGCTCTACCGGACCAGGTGTGAAAATTCTTTCATGACGCATGGTAGAATATTTTACCCTAAATGCTTGGAGTATCTCTGGCTTTGCTATCTTCCCTCTTCTGGGGAACAAACGATTACTTTAGCAAAAGGCTTTTGATTAAAGGCTTGGATGAAAACTTTACTCTATGGGTTAGATTTCCTGTAGCCTTCTTACTTCTCACACCTCTTGGCATTCTCTACTGGGACTTTAGTATAAAGGTTTTGACCTATGCCCTAATTTGGCTTCCTCTTGAAGTCCTCGGTGGTGTGTTTTTCATTAAAGGTTTAAAGTATGCACCCCTTTCTGTCGCCATGTCCTTTTATTCCTTTATGCCTGTCTTTTCTGCCCTCTTTGGCTGGCTTATACTATCGGAAAAGCCCACACCTATGGGTATCTTGGGAATGTCCATAGTTATCCTTGCCACCCTAATTCTTGTAGGTTTTTCACCAAAAGAATTTTTCAAGAAAAACAGGGGAGTTGTCTACATGATCCTTTCCACTGTCTTCTTTGGCTTTAATGTAGTTATAGGCAAGGCATCTATAATAGAAAGCAACAGCTTTTTCTTTAGCTGGTCCTATGCCCTCTGCATGAGTTTTGGCACTTTGGTTTTTGTAAAGCCTTCCCAAATTATCAAAAAGGAAAACTACAAGCACTGGGAGATACCTCTTCTTGGATTATTCTTTGCCATTGGCGATATTCTGTATAACCTTGCACTTTTGCTTACCCTTTCTCCCTATGTGGCATCTGCGGAAAGGCTATCTCTATTGGTCGCTATCTTTTATGGAAGGGTGTTTTTAAAAGAGGAGACAAGGGGCATAGTCCTTCCTGCCTTTCTTATGATAGTGGGCAACCTTCTTATGGCTTTTGGCTAAGGTAGGAGTTCTTGTAGCCTATGTAGTTTTTGGCGGACTCTTCTATTAGCCTTATCTCCTCTTCCTTTAGGTCTCTCACCACCTTTGCAGGAAAGCCTGCCACAAGCACACCCGATGGGAATTTCTTGTTAGGCGTTAGCAGTGCACCAGCACCCACAAGCACATAATCCTCAATCTCCACACCATCCATCACCACTGCACCCATACCTATGAGCACATAGTTTCCTATCTTACAGCCATGCAGTATCACTCTGTGTCCTACAGTGACAAAGTCTCCTATCAGCGTAGGATGTGTATCGTGCGTAACGTGAACCACAGAGTTATCTTGAAGGTTTGTCCCTTTTCCTATGCGTATGTAGTTCACATCACCCCTTATCACCGTGCCATACCAAACAGAAGAGTCCTCTCCTATTTCCACATCTCCTATAACTATGGAGTTCTCCGCAAGAAACACAGAGGGGTGTATTACAGGATGCTTGTCCTTGTAAGGCTTAACTATTGCCATAGAAATATTTTAATAGAGCCTTTTGCAGTCTTCCCAAAAGTACGAGGCTTTAGCAATTGGAAAGTTTATTGACCTAAACTCCATAAAGTCTTTCTCCACTTTGAGTTTAAAACTTTTCCACCTCAAAGGCTTTTCTTCTATTTGGTATTTAAACTCCGACCTCAGCTGTGGATTCCTTACCCTAAAGGCGTAGGCTTTGCCTCCCACATACACATAGCCGTAGGCAGTGTTTTCCCTTTCATCGTAAAACCTAACTGCGGAGAAGTCCTCGCCCAATAGGAAACCATGCCCCCGATGAACTAAGAGAGATTTCCTTACTCCACTCCCATCTTCGCCCTCACCAGCTATAAGCGTTAACTCTGAGTCTACACACCTAAAATAGTCAAAGCCTTGTCTCCTATATAAGAGGCTTTCAAGCCCTTCAATACCCACTATAAAGCCTTCTGAATCTCCTTCTATTTCAAACCTTCCCACCGCCCAGCTTCCGTTGGTATATCTAAGATAGTCATTCTCTTTCCATGTGCTTCTCAAGGCTCTAAGCGGTTTCATCTTAGGGTCCATCCAGAGGATAAAGCTGTCATAGTTACCTTCTTGTCCTATCCTTCCCACCAACACATAACCCCCGTCAAACTTAGCAAGGCTATAGGCGTAGAGGTGTTCACCCACGGATAAAGCCCTGCCCTTTTTGTTTTTGAGGTCCACAAGGAAAAGATGCCATAGCTTCTCTTTTGCACCGCCTACCGCATAATTACAATCTGTTTGCCAAAGTATGCCCTTGGGACCTACAAAAGAACGCACCCTTCCAGAATCCTTCTCATAAAATAGGAACAAAGTCCTATCTCCCGAGTGTCCTACCGCCACGTAAACATGACCACACTCCTTTACGCTATACAAACTTTCGTCCCCCTTAACACCTAATATAAGAGCAATCCCCCTCTCCTTATCCACTACAAGAGCCTGATAGCCCCTACCTTCTTTGAAAACCCTTCCCACCAAAACTTGACCATCGGAAGCAAAAAAGGCACTGTTGTATAGTCCTTCCGCCTGCAGAACTAAACACTCAAGCAAATTTCATCCTCTTTTCATCTTTAGTTAATTATATTTCCTCAAAAAGGAGGAAGTGCTATGAGAAAACTTCTTACCACATCCGTCCTGTTGTTAGGTTTGGCTGGCATAAGTGGTGCAGGCGATAGGGTTTACCTTTCCTTTGGAGTGAATCTTGGATATCCTTCCTGCCCAGAAAGGAGGGTTGTCTACGTAGATAGAGGTCCAGAGGTGATTGTAGTAAAACCCGCACCTGTCTATTACTATGCTC
>JAXSNY010000059.1:0-3651 GCA_037925365.1 Aquificaceae bacterium | reverse complement strand
ATCTGAGCTTTATGTTGAAAACCGCCTGTGGTGTAAGCCCTTGGGCTATAGTCTTGTAGTCTAAATACTTGGGGTCTATTCCCCACTGAGATAACTCCCTTACCCTTCTTTCCACAAGGTGTGATAGCTCCCTTTGGAGCAGTGTTTGAGGAATGTCAAATTCATGAATCTGAACCAACTTTATGGCTACCGCATCTGATATCATACCCCTTTTCAAGTCCTCTAAGTTGGCTTTCAGATCTTCTTTTATCTTCTCTTCTGCCTCCGCCCAGGTCTCACCAAGCCCTAGCTCCTTCGCAAAGTCGTCGTTTAACTCTGGAAGCAATTTTTCCTTTACACTCTTCACGGTGATTTCTACCCTTGCCTTTCCAGCAGGTTTACCTTCCACATCGTAAAGGGTTAAATCTTCAAGCACAAAGCTATCACCTTCCCTTTTGCCTATAAGCTCCTTCTCTATCTCTTCCCTAAAGGTCTTTGTGCCGATAACTCCAGAGGTTTCTCCTTCTGTGGATTCTCCACTCTCTAACTCTTGAACCTTGTATTCCACAACTACTAAGTCTCCTTCCTTTACCTCTCTTTCCACAGGTTCCCAAACTACGTGCTCTTGCCTTATTTCTTCTATCCTCTGCTTTACGAGGTCTTCATTGAACTCAACCCTTTTTATATCAACCTCAAGCCCTTCTACATTTTGTAGTTCAAACTCAGGAGGCACTTCAAAGTATACGCTGTAGCTTAGCCTTTGCTCTTTTTCTTCTAACTCCACATTTTCAAGGTATATGTCTGCCACGGGCTTTAGCCCACTTTCCTGTATTGCACCCGCCAGCGTGGCATTTGCCACCTTTTTGCCCACCTCCTCCTGTATGTATTCTTTGAACTTGGCTTTGATGACCCAAAGAGGTGCTTTGCCCCTTCTGAAGCCTTCCACCTCTGCGTTTTGCTTAAGGTAGTTGTAAACCTCATCAAGGGCTGACTTTACCACCTCACCTTCCACTTCCACTTTAAGGTTTTTAAAAAGTCCTTGTCTATCCTCTACGCTTACCTTCATACATACCTCCTATTTTTTTGGTGCGGGTGGAGGGAGTCGAACCCTCACGGGTTATCCCCACAGGATCCTAAGTCCTGCGCGTCTGCCAGTTCCGCCACACCCGCTCAAGAATACAAAATTATACAACAGAGAAAAAGCAAAAAAGTCTAAAACTTTTAGGCTTAAGCTGTAAAAACAAGAAGGGATTCTGAGTTTGTGTTATAATATACTCAGTTTGGATTTTCGGGGGCTCCTGCTCCCGTGATATCTTGGCAGTTGAATAGGGTGTGTCTTTTGTAAAAACTCCACGGGGTCTTTCTGACTTTTGACTTGTTGCAAATGATATTCGTCTCAAAATTTTATGCATAAGACAGAGTTTTTGAGACGTTACCTACCCCTAACTTTGGGCTGTTTTACAAGGCTTTAGGGAGTTTTTGAGATTTTCAGCTTTCTTATGTGTCTTGGAACAAGGTGTATCAACAACTTCGTGTATAAGCTTTGATACTCAAGAGCTGGATGCATATTTATGATATTTATCATGTCAAAAGTCAAAAAGGAGCCTATTCTAATCCTTGTCTTTCAAGGACTTTAAAAGTAGGGTTGCATTTTTATCTGACCCGTGGGGAGTTGCAACTTGATCCTTGTGCCTTTGCTTGTTGTTACTTCTTGGGTTGCATTTTTATCTGACCCGTGGGGAGTTGCAACATTAAGAGTATAAGACAGTGTTATCGTTTAGAATTATAAGTTGCATTTTTATCTGACCCGTGGGGAGTTGCAACTTGTCAAATTACAATTCTTATCATTTTTCTTCTTCTTGTTGCATTTTTATCTGACCCGTGGGGAGTTGCAACATAATATCATCAGAATACATATTAATAAATGCTAGAATTTGTTGCATTTTTATCTGACCCGTGGGGAGTTGCAACCGTAGCCCATGCGTAAATTGGTAGACTGTAGCTTGCATATTGTTGCATTTTTATCTGACCCGTGGGGAGTTGAAATTCAGACTAATCACTTACTATGGCTCGCCTTTATAAGAGAACAAACTAAGAATCTTCTCCACCACCTCCTCTGGGCTAAGGCTTGTGGTATCAATCACAATTGCATCCTCTGCAGGTCTAAAGGGATACAAGGGTCTATTTTTGTCCCTTTCGTCCCTCTCCACTATAGCCCTAAGCACCTCTTGATAGTTGGCAGGTATGCCCTGAGCCATGAGTTGCTCGCACCTTCTTCTTGCCCTCTCCTCCGCAGATGCGGTAAGGAATATCTTTAGAGGTGCATCTGGAAATATATGCGTTCCCGCGTCCCTGCCCTCTGCCACCACCTGCCCCTCTCCTACCAAAGACCTAAAAAACTCGTTTATCCTCTCTCTAAAAGCTGGCAGGCTGGCTATCTCAGAGGCGGTTTTTCCCACATCTTCAGAGCCAAGTAGTTGGCTTATTTCCCTTCCCTTGTAGAAGACCCTTGTCTCCGCAGGCAGGATTTCCACCAAGGGTGGGTTTTCAAAAAGTAATATGGGGTTTTCCAGTCCTTCCTCTCTGTATATGTATGCAAAGGCTCTGTATACGAGCCCTGTGTTTAGGTAAGGCAAGCCAAGCCTTTGAGATAGCTTGCGTGCTACAGTGCTTTTCCCACTTCCTGCAGGACCGTCTATGGCTATCTTCATCAGAAAAAGCCTCTTCCTCCAGAAGCTATACCCTTTAGTTTAAGCTCTAAATCTGTAGGTCTGCTTGCATACCTTATGGCGGTATTGTAGTCTATTAGACCATTTCTATACAACTCTTCTAAGTGTTGGTCAAAGGTTTGAGTGCCATAGGCAGGCTTACCCTTTTCAAGAAGAAGCGGAATGTCGTCCAGCCTTGAGGGGTCTACGATGGCCTCCTTTATAGAAGCTGTGTTTATTAGGACTTCAACCGCAGGAACAACTCCTGTCCCATCCGCCTTTGGAAGAAGTCTTTGGGAAAATACCGCTATTAGGGTTTCCGCAAGTTGTATCCTTATCTGCTCCCTTACCTCAAGGTTAAACATACCTATAAGTCTGTTTATCGTTTCTTTGGCATCCAGAGTGTGTAGGGTAGACATAACTAAATGTCCTGTCTCTGCTGCCTGCAGGGCTATCTGTGCGGTTTCTGGGTCTCTTATCTCACCCACCATAATGACATCTGGGTCTTCTCTAAGGGACGCTCTCAAGCCTCTTGCGAAAGAAGATGTGTCTATGCCGACCTCACGCTGAACTATATAGGACTTTTCATCCTTAAAGAGGTATTCTATTGGATCTTCTATGGTGACTATCACATCACTTCTTGTGGCATTTATGATGTTCATAAGCGAGGCGAGGGTGGTGGATTTACCTGAGCCTGTGGGTCCTGTGACAAGTATAAGCCCCTTGGTGTTTTCAAGAACAATCTTTTTCATCACCGCAGGAAGGTTGAGGCTCTCAAAAGATGGTATGTTGTAAGGTATTGTCCTGAAAGCCATACCTACGCTTGTCCTTTGTCTATATACGTTTACACGAAAGCGCGCAACACCGGGCAGTGAGTAGGAGGTGTCCGTCTCTCCCAGCTCCTCAAACTCCGCAAGCTTCCTGCGATTTTTACCAAGGACTTCGTTGAGGAACATTTCCATGA
>JAXSNY010000058.1:0-3837 GCA_037925365.1 Aquificaceae bacterium | reverse complement strand
TCTCACTGCGGAGTATACCATAGATGACCTAAAGGCTTTTGGTTTTGAAGTGCCAAAGCAGTCTTATGTGAAGGAAGAGGTGGAAATACAGCTAAAGTATGAGCCTTATATAGAAAGGGAGCAGAAGTTAAACGAAAGGCTAAAGAAACTGGAGGGTATAGCACTTCCACAGGATATGGATTATGACAAGGTCCCAGGGCTCACCCACGAGGCAAGAGAAAAGCTCAAAAAATTCAGACCCATGACGGTGGGTCAAGCAAGCAGGATAGATGGCATAACTCCAGCCACAATAACCGCCCTCTTGGCATACCTTGGAAAGTTAGATTAGAGCATATCCCTTACCACTTTGCAAAGGCTTGGAAGCTCCTCCTTTACCACCTTCCAAAGAAGCTCATAGTCCACGCCAAAGTATGCGTGAGCCAACCTGTCTCTCATGCCCTTTACCCTCTTCCACTCTATCTGTGGATATTTTTCCAAAAGCTCATTTGGCAGGTTCTTTACCGCCTCGCCTATTACTTCCAGGGCACGCACCACCGCATGCCTAAGTAGGTCGCTTTCCAAAAAGTCTTCGTATTCTATGCCTTGCGTGTATTTTTTTACAAACTCACACTCTTGCAGAATGTCTTTTATGTATTCCCTGTAGTCTCTTTTTGGCATCTCCTTTTGCCTTATTATATCCTTCCAGTTTTCCATCACAGGCACATAGCTTTTTAGAATCTTCTCTGCGGTATGAGGTCTAAACCTCAAAGAGCTTTTCATAATGAGGTCAACCCTTACTCCAAGCCTTTCAGAGAGAAACTCCTCAAGCTCCATAACATCCCAAAGAGAAATATCCTTTTCAAAGTCCACAAGGAGGTCAAGGTCGCTGTCTTGTCTTTGCTCTCCTCTCAGGTATGAGCCAAAAACTCCAAGCTCTTTCACTCCATACCTCTCTCTCAAGTAGGGCAAGAGGCTTAAAAGCTCTTCCATGAAAAGCTCAAGGGTTGGTAGAGTTTTCTCCTTTGGCATAGGTTAAAATATACTCTATGCCGGGCTACTATGTGGTTTTTATCACTGCACCAGTGGACAAGGCTCAAGAAATAGCCAATTACATAATAGAGAATAAGCTGGGTGCTTGTGTAAACGTGGTTCCAGAGGTTAGCTCCATATACTGGTGGAAGGGAAACATAGAAAGGGATAAGGAAAGCCTTCTTGTGGTAAAGACTTCCGCTCAAAAGTTTAAAGACTTGCTTGAGGGTGTAAAGTCTATTCATCCCTATACAGTTCCCGAGATAATTGCCATGCCTATAGTTGCAAGCAACGAGGACTACCTTAAATGGATAGACGACTCTCTTGCATGAGCTGTTTCATAGCCCAGTAGTCAGTAAGTTTCTATAATTTCCTCATGGTTTGCAAGCATCAACATGAGTTTTATACACCGCACCACAGAGCCCAAAGACGGGTTTTGATAGTTTTCCTTATCACGCTTTTTACCATGTTCTTGGAGATATTGGCGGGCTATATGTTTAACTCTGTGGCTCTCCTTGCGGATGGGATTCATATGTCTTGGCGACTAGTGTCTGAAAATATTAACACCTAATAATGGTAATTTGTTGCTTGAATTGTTTCACATACGAACTCACAGACAAAAGCTATAATATCCCTATGTATAGGGCTATTCAAGTCTCATGCCCTACCACAAAAAGAAAAAGCACTCTTATAGTGCTCTGTCCAATAACACCACTGATAAAATAATTAGGTATGAAAGTCAAAAAAGACTACAACAAAGAACTGGTCAAAAGAGGTGAACTCCTTATTGACCCATCCCTTTTCCAAGAAGAGCAAAAGCAAAAGAAAAACCCGAAAGGAGGCAGACCACACCTCTATCCCAGAAACCTAATCCTCTTTCTGATGTTCCTCAAGTTTGCTTTGCGACTACCATATAGACAAACAGCTGGAAGGTGTAAGGGTGGTAGGTGAAAGTAGAGGTTTGAAGGTAAAGAAGTTGATAGCGGATAGCGGTTATGATACACATGCTTTATTTAGATATATGCATGCGAATGGGATGGAGCCATGCGTAAAGGTAAGGTCAAATGCAGAGGTAAGTGGGAACACGTTTAGGGACAGGGTGGTAAGGGTATATAAGAATGGAAAGAGTGCATGGAAGAGGGCTAATGGGTATGGGAAGCGGTGGTTTGTAGAGAGTTCTTTTTCTGTGTTTAAGCGATGGTTTGGCGAGTATGTGAGTAGTGTGAGGTTTGAGAACATAAGGTTTGAGGTGGTGTTTAAGGTATGGACATTAAACCTATTCTTGGGTATTATGAACTAACTTATATGTTGATGGTAGGTCATGAATATGTCCCTGAAAAAAAGGTTTTTGGACACAGCATATCCTGTCCTCTATCTCAAAAAGAGCCCTTTGAAGCTCCAAAAATTCTCATTAGCCTTAAGCGTAGGATAGTTTTCTGCTACCATTAAAACCTAAAAGCCTGCCAAGCTCCCCCTCTAAGAAAAACTTCTCCTTGTCATCTTTAGCCTCTAACAGCCTTGACCTTAAAAAGATTATTCTTTCAAGAAGTTCCCTCTCATGTTTCATATACCTTTTCATAGAAGCTACCAGATTAGGCACTAAATCAGCCCTCTGCTTGAAATAAACCTCCACCCCAGCCCTTGCCTCGGATACCCTATTCTTTAAGCCTATAAGCCTGTTGTAGGTAGAGATAAGATACAAAAGAAAAAGCACAAGCAAAACCCAAACATACCACTCCTTCACTAAATTCTTTGCCCACTCTATAATGTCTGCCGCCATGTTTATTTTAAACACTTGATAGGTGCAAATTATGACAGAAGATGTAAATTTCCAAGAAATCTGTAAACGACCCTCAATCACAGCACGAGCCCTTCCTTTCCCTCCACCAAAGGTAAAACAAGAAGACCACCAACAAAAATAGTGCTAAGTATTCCATATAACACTTCCTATCCTATATGCAAAGAAACCAAAGAGCCAGCCCAAGAGTAGGCTATATGCAAGAAATGTGAGTGCAAAACCCTTTCCTGCCTCCTTCCACATTACCGCTACCGTTCCAAGACAAGAAGTGTATAGCAGTAAAAATACCATAAAAGCCAAAGCGGACGCTGGTGAGATACTTTGTGCTATTAAACTTCTTAGGCTATCGCCCTCTTTTTCCTCTACTTCAAAAGCAGTAGGCACTGGCTTAAAGACATTTACTACAGCTTCCTTTAAGGCATTAACAAAGCCAATAGCTTGCTCCTTTAGAGCCTCCAAAAAGACAAAAGGCTCTTCTTTCTTCTCTACCTCTGCGGTGTATATGGTTCCCATAGAACTTAGCACTATCTCTCTGGCGAGAAAGGCTGGTATAAGGGAGGTTGATATCCTCCAGTCTTCAAGACCTAAAGGTTTAAAGATGGGAGATATGGCTTTCCCTATCTGTCCCGCAATGCTTTCAGAAGGGTTTTTGACGCCCGGTGGTAGGTTAAGCAAAAGCCATATGAAAACCGAGGCTGCAAATATGAGCGTTCCAGCCCTGTAGAGAAAGTCTTTAACGTAGACCCACACCACTCTAAAAAGAAGCCTAAGCGTGGGAAGTCTGTAAGGTGGCAATTCCATAACAAAGTGATAGAGAGTTCCTCCGTATAGAGTTTTTCTTAGAAGGAGGGCAGTCAAAAATGCAACGAAAATGCCTAAGAGATAAAGGGAAAATATAATGACAGCAGGGTTTTTGAAAAAGAGCACTGCGAAAAAGGAGAAAACCACAAGCCTCGCAGGACAGCTCATAAAGGGTATCATAGCCATGACGAGAAATTTGTCCCTTTTTGTTTCCAAAGCCCTCGTGGCAA
>JAXSNY010000057.1:0-3896 GCA_037925365.1 Aquificaceae bacterium | reverse complement strand
CCTAACTTTAGGGCGGACCATATGCCATACGGCGGTGTTAAATACTCTGGCATAGGTAGAGAAGGACCACGCTTTGCCATAGAAGACTACACGGAGATAAAGATGGTAATTTTTGACCTTTCTTAAGCCAAGCAGGTCCCTTTTACTCTTGAAGATAGGGACAGGATTATAAGGCTTGAGGAAAATCAAAAGGCTTTAATGCAGAGAATAGATGATGTAATAAACATTATGCTCTGGGGCTTTGGAGTTTTGTTTGCTGGTATGATGAGCCTTATAGGTTTTGTCATATGGGACAGGAGAAGTGCACTCGTTCCAGCTATCAGAAAGCTCGCAGAGAAAAACTCGGAGGTAAAAGAGGCACTAAAAGAGGCTGGCATCCTTTAGACCTTTTAAGCTAAAATATTCCTATGAGTGTAAGACATCAAGTAAGGAATTACGTGGAAAAGCTCTTTGAGAATATAAAGGAAAAGGGCTTAGGTGAGCATACCATATATTGCATATACTCTCCTGTGTATGTGCAGAGGGAGAGCCTGCCTGCCAATCAGATAGATGTGGAAGAGTTTGAAATCATAGACACAAAAGTTAACCTAAAAGACCCAGAGAGCGTAAAAAAATTTCTTGATAGAACCACAAGAGAAGCTCTTGAAAACGAAGTCAGGGGATATTATCTCCTTGCTATGGTGCTTGACAGGGACGGAGAATACTTTTTCTCCTCTGAAAACCCCATCATAGAAGAACTAAAAGATGATATAGTGGATAGGATAGAAAGGCTCAAGGAAGAATGATAAGCCTTATTCTTCTCTCCGCAGGCGAGGGAAGACGCTTTGGCAGGAAAAAGCAGTTTGAAAAGCTCTTTGGAAAGCCTCTGTTTATGCATTCTTTGGAAAGGCTTCTTGGTAAGTTTGATGAGACCATTCTTGTCTTGCCTCCAGAAGATATAAACCTTAGCATTCCCGCCGGAGTGGTTAAGGTTTCTGGTGGAAGGGAAAGGCAAGACTCTGTCTTTAATGCACTTCTTGAAGCCAAAGGAGACCTTGTAGTAGTGCATGACTGTGCCAGACCCTTTGCAAGCCTTGAACTTTTTTTGAAGGTTTCTGACCTTGGAGAGTTTGAGGGTAAAATTCCTGCACTGCCCGTGAGGGACACCATAAAGAGGGTAGCCCATGGCATGGTGGTAGAAACAGTAGACAGGACAAACCTGTGGCTCTCTCAGACCCCCCAAGCCTTTAGGAAAAGAACCTTGCTTGAATGTCATTTCAAGGCGAGAAATGAGGGTTTTTGTGCCACTGATGATGCTCAACTTCTTGAAAGATATGGCTACAAGGTAGGTGTAATTCAAGGTGAGCCTACAAATATAAAAATTACATACCCAGAGGACATGCTACTTGCAGAGGCTATAGGGAAGCTCTTAGGATATGGCTAATTTCTTCAAAGGTTGAATTATCCGTCTTTAGTTGCTTTCCATCCACTTCTTCCACAACCGCACATAACAAAAGGGAGTTTAGCACAAAAGCACCATCAAAATTTTCAATCTCGGAAGCTTTTATGTAATCTTCCTTTATCTCTAAACGCCTGCTTAAAAACTCAAGGGTAGTCCCCCACAAAAGCCCATTTCCCTTAGCAGGAGTGTATAGCTTTGAACCTTTCAAAAAAAGCAGGTTTGCGGTAGAGGTTTCACAGATATGCTCTTTCTCATTGACTATTATTCCGTCCCAAAAGCCTCTTTTTAGTGCGTTTTTTTTAACTAAAAGATTAAAAAGATAAGAAGTGGTTTTGTGCCTACATATTGGGTCAGTGGAGTGTCTCTTGTATGAGGAAAAGCAGAGTTTTACCCTTTTGGGCGTAGACTTTAGTGGCTTAGCCAACAACAATTTCCCATAGGACTGAGGCTTATCTGTAAGATACTCGCCACCCTTTGAAATAAGCACATACTTTATATAAAGCTCTCTTTCTCCTCTTGAAACCTCCTCAAGGTCTTTTAAAAACTCCTCGTATGTAGGGTAGGGAATCTCAAAAAACTCCGCAGAAGTCCTTAGCCTTTCGTAATGAAGTTTTAACTTCTCTTCAGAGGGTCTCCACCTAAGGGTCTCAAAAAGACCTTCACCGAACAGAATGGTTCGTGTAATCATTCATCTAACCCTAAAAGAAGCTCCCAACTCATCATCTCAATCACATGGCGAAGTTCACCTTTGCATGTCCCCACATCTATAGAAGTGCTTTTTGTATGGGTTATAGAGTAAGAAATGGTCTCTACAAACCTGCTTACCTCGTGGTCCTTTGCCTTGCAAAACACTCTTACCGCAAAGGATAGAAAGTCAAGTGTCTGTTTATTTTCTCTGTAATCCCTTCTTGGAACTATCCATGCACTCAAGCCAGAAACCTTGTTGCTGAGTTTTTCTACGCGTAAGGTGAGGTTTCTGTGAGCGTAAATTACTTCGTCTGCACGCGTTTGCTTTTTGTATCTTAGGGCATTCTTCTGTAAGAGACTCTCAAATTCAAAAAACTGCCTGTCTAAGGTCTGAGGGTGAGAGAGACTTATAAGGGCAAACAGAAAGAGTATCGCTCTCTTTATCATGCTACTAGACCTCTTACCCTCACCATCTCCTCAAGGCTCAACTGCCCAGGTGCTACCGCAGAACCTACAAAGGCATAGCTTATAACAGACCCAAAGACAACGCCTGCAACCCTTGAAACCTTTCCATATTCACCCATGGCAATTAGGATTTTTTCCCCTTCTTCTTCTTTACCAAGACACAAAAGCCTTGCGGTATCTTGATAGGAGTTTGCCTTTACAGAAATCTTTACGATATCCGCATCCCACCTTCTTGCTTCTCTAAATACTTCCCTTAGTATCCAGTTGGCAGGTGTAAGCTCAAAGTTATGGTAAGAGATTATGAGTTTCTTTCCAGCAGTTTTTACTATGTCTCTGACCTGAGAGATGATATCTTGAGAGGAAAGCTCTATGTCTGTGTAATCGCTGTATGGAGCAACCTTTCTGAAAATCTCCAGCCTGTTTTCAACCTGTGAGCCACCCTCCCTTTGACTTCTCACTGTAAGAATGGTCTTTAGACCCTCCCTTTGAACCCTTTCCACACATTCAAGCACAAACTGAGGGTCTCTATTTTCAAAAAGGTCTACCCTAAGCTCTATTATGTCCGCACCCTTTTCTTTGCAAAAGCTCAGGTTTTCTTCAAAGTTTTTGTCTGAGAGGGGGACTGCTATAAGCATATTTTACCTTCCTCTCACCCTTCCCAGAACCTTCAGCGGAAGTCCGAAGACCTTTGTAAAGTTAGCACCTGCCTTGTGGTCAAAGGCATCCTTTTCAGAATACGTTGCCAAATCCTCCACATATAGACTGTTGGGTGAGCTCCTGCCTACTACTTGCACATGTCCTTTGTATAGCTTAAGCATAACCTTGCCGTTTACATACTCCGCAAGGGTGGAATTAAAAGCGTCCATTGCGTCCCTAAGAGGTGAAAACCACAGCCCTTCGTATACCACCTTTGCATACTCATGTGGGATATGGGTTAGGAAATAGTGGAAAGTAAACCTGTCAAGCACCAAGGAGAGCAGGTCTCTGTAAGCTTCGTAAAGCACTGTTGCCCCTGGAGCTTCGTAAACTTCTCTGCTTTTTATTCCCACAAGCCTGTTTTCCACCATGTCTATGCGTCCAACTCCATGTCTTCCTGCTATAGTATTTAGTCTAAGGATAAGTTCACTTAGTTTTTCAAACCTCTCTCCGTTTATGGCGATAGGCACTCCTTTTTCGAAACTTATCTCCACATACTCTGGCTCTTCTGGTGCTTTTTGAGGTGAAAGGGTCCACTCAAAGGCATCTTCTGGTGGTTCAGTCCAAGGGTCCTCTAATGGACCACATTCTATGGATATACCCCAAA
>JAXSNY010000056.1:0-3941 GCA_037925365.1 Aquificaceae bacterium | reverse complement strand
TTTGGAGCTTACACATACTCTGGCAAAGGGTTAAGTTTCTTGGAGTTAACAAGCGGGTCTTAGCCTACCTATTGGCATCTTCTTTGCCTGTTTTCTATCTGCTACTTTCTGCGGTGCAGATATGGGTGATGTTAAATTTCCCACCAGCTTATCATCACCATTCACATTAAAATTATCACCATGGACTGGCTCAGGCTCTCAGTTGACTATGGCGTAATAGGTCTTTTGCTCCTTCTTAGCTTTATAGCCTTTGGCATAGGCATAGAAAGGCTTTTGTTTTACAGAAACCTCAAACTTGAAAACTTCAAAAGCAAGCAAGAGCTTGAGATGGAGCTTACAAAAGGGCTTTTCATCATAGCCTCTACTGCTTCCAACGCTCCCTATGTAGGTCTTCTCGGAACAGTGCTTGGCATAATGCTAACCTTCTACACCATAGGTCAAGAGGGCTTTGTGGATACTCAGAAGGTTATGGTGGGTCTGGCTTTAGCTTTGAAGGCTACCGCTGTGGGTCTTTTGGTAGCTATTCCTTCTTCCGTGCTATATAACTACCTCTTGAGGAAGGTGCGTGAAAAATTAACCCTTTGGGAGGTGCAAAATGGAAGAGAAAGAGTTTAGCTCCATGAACGTGATACCCCTCGTGGACATAATGCTGGTGCTCCTTACTATCGTGCTTATCACCGCCACCTTTGTGGTGCAAGGCTCTATACCTGTAAACCTCCCAAAGGCAAGTCAAAAACAGGAAGAGGTTATAAGGAGCCTTGAGATAGTTCTCACAAAGGAGGGCAGGTTCTTTTTTGAAGGCAGAGAAGTAAGCCTCAGAGAGCTTGAGGAGATACTCAAAAACTTAGACCCCTCCGCACGCATAAGCATTGCGGGAGACAAGGACGCAAACCTGCAAAGCCTTGTAAGCCTTCTGGAGCTCTTGAAGAAATACAAGTTTGAAAGGGTCTCGATTAGAACGGAGGTAAGATGAACCAGAGACTAAAGGCTTACGGAGTTTCTTTTCTACTGCACGCACTTTTTCTAACAGGCTTTGTATGGCTTTCGCAAACAAATTTATACAAAAACACAAAGCCTCTGGAGATAGACCTGAGCCTTTTGGACTTCAGAAGGGAAGAAAGCATACAAGAACCAAAAAACGCTCAACCAAAGACAGATACTAAGGGTAGTGCAGAACCCTTTAGAACTCCAGACAAAACTCAAGATATGTTTGCATCGCAGGAGATTCCCCAAATACCCGCCAATACTCCAAGAGTAGAACACAGAGAGCCAGAGCCTATAAAGAGTGTGCCAGTGGAAGAAGTTACAGAAAAGCCTAAAACCGCCCATGAGCAAGCTATAGAAAAACGATTAGAAAACAGAGAGCCAGAGCCTATAAAGAGTGTGCCAGTGGAAGAAGCTACAGAAAAGCCTAAAACCCGCCATGAGCAAGCTATAGAAAAACGATTAGAAAACAGAGAGCCAGAGCCTATAAAGAGTGTGCCAGTGGAAGAAGCTACAGAAAAGCCTAAAACCCGCCATGAGCAAGCTATAGAAAAACCTAAGGTCGCTCATGAGCAAAGCTTCACATCCACAGTAGCACAAGGTGAAAAGTCTCAAGCGGTAGCTTCTGAGCCAGCAGGCACAAGAGGGTCTAAGGAGGCAGGAGCTCAAACCAGTGCAAGCCAAGAGGGAACTGGAAGGGCTTCTAAGACTTTGGAAACTTCTCACACTTCCTCTGAAGAAGAAAAAAGACAGCTATACCTCAAGGAAAAGCTATCTGTTATATCTCAAATTATTCAAAAAAACATAAGCTATCCGCCTATAGCGAGAAGGATGGGATGGGAAGGCAGAGTGGTGCTCTCCATAAGGCTTTGCACCGATGGGACTGTTAAGGATATAAAGGTTCTTGAGAGTTCAGGCTATGAGGTGCTTGATAGGAATGCGGTGGATACAGTAAGAAAAGTAGCGGGACTGTTTCCAAAGCCACCTGTGGAGGTGGTGGTTAAAGTACCAGTGAACTATAAACTTGAGTAAAATTAAAACATGGACATAAAGACCCTTGAAAACTGGCTTTGGGAGTCTGCCTGTGTTATAAGGGGAGAAATAGAAGCTCCTAGATACAAGGACTATATACTGCCTCTTATTTTTATAAAGAGGCTTTCTGATGTTTTTGAGGATGAGTTTTTGGAGCTAGTAGAAATTTTTGGAAGCAAGGAGAGGGCAGAAGAAGCCATCAGGAAAGACCCGTCCCTTGTAAAGTTTTATATGCCGGAAATAGCCCGGTGGGAAAATATAAGGAAGCAAAGCACGAACCTGGGAGAATACCTCACAAAAGCCACGAGGGAAATAGCAAAACACAACACCAAACTTCAGGGTGTGGTGGACATAGTGGACTTTAATGCAACTACCGCAGGACAGAGGATAATAAGCGACCAGAGCCTAAGAAGTCTGATAGACATCCTTTCCAGACACAGGCTTGGGCTAGGGGATGTAGAGCCAGATATTTTGGGAAGGGCTTATGAGTATCTCCTGCGTAAGTTTGCGGAGGGCTCTGGGCAGTCCGCAGGAGAGTTTTATACTCCAAAGGAAGTAGCTATGATGATGGCTTACATTGTGGACCCAAAGCCTGGGGAGGATGTATACGACCCCTGTTGTGGGTCTGGAGGGCTTCTTATAAAGTGTCAGCTTCGCTTTTTGGAAAAGTATGGGAAAGACCCAAAGACCGCACCCCTTAGGTTTTACGGTCAGGAAATAAACCATACCACCTACGCCATGGCAAAGATGAACGTGTTTATCCATGACATGGAAGCGGACATTGCCCTTGGAAATACAATGACAGACCCAGCCTTTATAAAGGATGGTATGAGGTTTGATGTGGTGGTTGCGAACCCCATGTGGAATCAAAAATTCCCCGAGAGCCTTTATGAAGAGGATAACTATGGAAGGTTTTCCTTTGGCTATCCACCAGGAAGCTCTGCGGACTGGGGATGGGTTCAGCATATGTATGCAAGCCTCAAGGAAAAGGGTAGGATGGCGGTAGTCCTTGACACAGGTGCGGTCTCAAGAGGTAGTGGTGCAGAAGGTAGAAACAGAGAAAGGGACATAAGAAAAGCCTTTGTAGAAGCAGACCTTATAGAAGCCATAATCCTCCTGCCAGAAAACCTCTTTTATAACACCACCGCCCCAGGCATAATAATGCTTATAAACAAGGACAAAGCAGAAAACAGAAGGTCAAAAATCCTCCTCATAGACATATCTCAGCTTTATGAGAAGGGAAGACCCAAAAACTACCTACCAGAAAGCACTTTGCAAAAGGTCTATGAGCTTTATAAAGACTGGAAGGAAGAGGAAGGCATAAGTAAGATAATAAGCATAGAAGAAGCGAGACTAAACGACTATAACCTAAGCCCGTCAAGGTATGTATCCAAAAACCACAAGGAGGAGGTATTGCCCTTAGAAGATGCCCTTGTGGAGCTTATGGAAGCGGAAAAAGAACGCAAAGAGGTAGACAAAAGGCTATGGGATGTCATGGCAGGCTTGGGAGTTTATAAACCTTAAAGGGTTATAGTTTTCAACTAATCTGGTTTATTTTTAAACCTTTTAGGTTTATAATCCTCTATAATTTTCCTGCCATGGGCTTTGAGTTTTATAGGGAGTTGGATTTCAAAAACGTAGAGCTGGGTATTTTGCTAATTGATTGGGGGTGGGAAGGAGAAAAGGTAAAAAGCCAAAATTTATAACAGAGGATTATGCTATAATCTCCTCGTGTCTTCAAAAGACATAGTTTTGAAAGATATTTTTGAAGAAGTCCCTTATAGGTTCAGTAAACTTCTCTCGCCAGCACCTATAAAGGAACTACTGCCTACCAACCTGCCATCCACAGAGCTAAGGGTAGACTTCTTGGCAAAACTTGAAGATGAAAGCATACTGCATATGGAATTCCAATCCTTTAACGACCC
>JAXSNY010000055.1:0-4462 GCA_037925365.1 Aquificaceae bacterium | reverse complement strand
GCTTGAGCCTTTTGGCTACCTGCGTTCCCTCTTCAAAGGCTCTCCAAGCTATACTATGCACAAGCTCGCTGTCCACCCCGTGCTGGTGGGTCATCACAAGAGCAATATCATCACCACAAACAAGCACCTGACAGTCAATAAGGTTTCCTTTCTCTACTTCCTTCAATCCTATTTCTTTTACCTTTTCCACCACCTCAGGATGTGCGGAAGAGTGCCCCACATAACCTCCTATGTCTGCCTTTATCACGCTCAAAGTTATTTTCATGACTACCTCCTTCGTGCTTTGCTTTTTATATTATAACATCTCATGAAGCTCTTTATAGTGGAAAGCCCTACAAAGGCAAAAACCATAGCCAAGTATTTAGGGGAAGGTTGGATAGTTAGAGCTACTTTGGGTCATATAAAGGACCTACCAGAGGACAGGCTTGGTGTAGATGAGGAGACTCTAAAGCCAACCTTTGTATGGGTAAGGGGTAAAAGGGAGCTTATGGAGAAGTTAAAGGCTTTGGCTCGCAAGGCAGAGTCCATATACATAGGCACAGACCCAGACAGAGAAGGAGAAGCTATAGCCTACTTTATCTATAAGGAGCTTGAAAATCTTAAAAAGCCCATAAGTAGAGTAGTTTTCTATGAGGTTACTCCTCAAGGTATAAAGTCCGCCATACAAAAGCCTACCACTATAAACCAAAACCTTGTAAAGGCACAGTTTGCCAGAAGGGTGCTTGACAGGCTCATAGGCTATAAGCTCTCTCCCTATCTGTGGAGAGCCCTTAGCAGAAATACCCTCTCGGTGGGAAGGGTTCAATCTCCTGCACTAAGGCTCATAGTAGAAAGGGAAAGGGAGATAAGGGCTTTTAGAAAAAAGGAATACTACTACATAAAGGTGGTCTTTGAAAAGGATGGTGTGGAGTTTTCTGCCCTTTGGGACTATAGGTTTGAAAAGCCAGAAAATGCCAAGCCCTACCTTGAAAAGTTAAAATCTGCCCTTTTTGAAGTCTTAAGCTATGAAGAGAAAGAAGAAAAACATGAACCTCCAAAGCCCTTTATAACTTCAAGTCTTCAGACAGTAGCCAGTGGGGTTTTAAAGGTTGGTGTGGAGCAAGTGCAAAAGATGGCTCAAAAACTTTACGAAGAGGGTTATATCACCTATCCAAGGACGGACAGCTATAGGATGAACCCACAAAAGGCAGAGGAGTTTATGAAGTACATTGAAAAGACTTACGGAAGGGAGTATGTGGGTAGGCTAAGGAAGTTCAAAGAAAAGGATCTCTCTCAGGGTGCTCATGAATGTATAAGACCCACAGCACTAAAGGTTCCACCCCTTAAGGGAAAGGAGTTAGACCTCTATATGCTTATACTAAAGAGAACCCTTGCAAGCCTTTCAAGCCCTGCGGTCTTTCTCAAAAAGAAGGCGGTCATAGTGCCCATATATGAAAAGAGGAAGGGTGAAGATATGAGGTTTTTAGCTAAAGGTTCGGAGCTTGTCTTTGATGGATATTTGAAAATTTACCCAGAAGAAAAGGAAATCGTAAAACTACCATCTTTGAAGGAGGGAGAGGTTCTAAAGCCCAAAAAGATACTACTTGAAAAGAGACAAACCCAGCCACCACCAAGATACACAGAGGGTTCTTTGGTTAAAAAACTTGAGGAGCTTGGTATAGGCAGACCTTCCACCTATGCGGTTATAGTAAAAACCCTAAAGGAGCGAGGCTATGTGGTAGAGGAGAAGGGACACCTAAAGCCTACAGAAATAGCCTTTGAGGTGGCGGACTTTTTGCAGGAAAACTTCCCAAAAGTAATAGACTATGCCTTTACAAGCCAGATGGAGGGGGGTCTTGACAAGGTGGAAGAGGGTCAAAGGGACTGGCGTGAGGTGGTAAGAGAGTTTTTCTCACAGGTTAAATCGGAGCTATAATTTATAGTTTCAAATGGATACCATTCTTGATAAGTTCAAGGGCGTTATTCTTGGCGGTGCCATAGGCGATGCCATTGGCAAAAGCCTTGAGGATGTGCCTTTGGCGGATGTGCTTGAGTTTTATGGTGGCAAGGTAAAAGGTTTTGTAGAGCCACATCCTCTTAGTCCCTCTGTGGGTCTTGAGCCAGAAAAAACCTCCGATGAGACCACCATAAGCGTGCTACTGGCTCAAAGTATAGTGGAGAAAAAATCCTTAGACCCTTACCACTTTTTTGAAAAGCTCAGAGACTGGGCGAGTAAAGAAGAAAGCCACAGATACCCAGACCCTGCACTGATTACCGCCATAGACCTTATATCCTCTGGTGTAGGTCTTGAGGATGCAGGGCTTGTATCTTCCTCTGTGGAAGGAGTGCTCAGATGCGTAATAACTGGGCTTTTCCACTACTACAACCCACATATTGCTGTTGAGGCTGGCAGGCTTGTAAGCCTAATTACACACAGAAGCAAGGAGATATACGATGCCAGTGCTTTGGTCTCTGCAATGATTAGCTACCTCGTGCTTGAGAGCTTTGACCTAAGAGACCCAGTGGAGAGGTTTGCACTTCTTGAAAGCCTTAAAAACTTTCTAAAATATGACAAAAGCAAAAGATACCTTGACCATGTGAAGAAACTCTTAGAAGAAGAAGCTAACACAGAAGAAGCCATAGAGCTTATAGGAAACTCCACCTATGTTTTTGAAGCCCTACCCCTTGCCCTTTTTATCTTCTTAAGACATGTGGACGACCCTATACAAGCCTTCTGGGAAGGAGTAAACGCTTGCGGGACGGTGGGAGGAGACACGGACGCCATAGGATACCTTGTGGGGTCTTTTGTGAGTGCATACGCTGGAGTGTGGGTCTTTCCTTTGGAACTTCTTGAAAATTTGGAAAACTACGAGTATTATATTCTTTTGGCAGAAAAACTTTACAATACTACCATGGAATTTCTTGAAAGGAGGAGATAAAAGATGGCTTACAAGCTTCAAGAAGCCTTTTTAAACACCGCAAGGAAAAGAAGGGTAAAGGTTACCATCTATCTTCTTAACGGCGTAAGGCTTCAGGGAAGGATAAGGTCTTTTGACCTCTATACCATTCTTATAGAGGATGGGCGTCAACAAACGCTTGTTTACAAACATGCCATAACCACCATAATACCCTCAGAGAGGATAGAATTAGAGTTTGAAGAGGAAGGAGTGCCAGGGGCTGTATAGCCCCCTATCCTTAGAGCATGCCCGGAGGCTTGCCCTTAGAAACTACAAGCCTTTCTACTGGTTGACCACCCTTTAGATGGCTTTGGACTATCTCATCCACATCCGAGGGTTTTACATTTCCATACCATACTCCCTCAGGATAGACCACAACCGTAGCTCCAAGACCGCAAGGTCCAAGACAGCCTGTGGGTGTTACCGCAGTGCTCATAAAAAGCTCTGGGTCCATTTGCAGTTTTTCCATGAGCTTCATGTATATGTCCCTTCCGCCCTTCTCCGCACAAGAGCCCGTAGGATGACCTGGTGGTCTTTGGTTTACGCAAACAAAAACGTGCCTAAACTCCATCGGATACCTCCTTGAAAAGTTTTGAAAGAATTCTACCAGAGAGTTTGGAAATTTTGTATGAGGCTAATCACTTTTTAAGGAGGGGAGGAGGAACCTCCCCAGAGGAGTTTAGAACTTCCAGTTAAGACCTATGGCTATAGCGTCTTGGGCGTTCTGGGCTTCCACTTCCATACCCATGCCCATATTGTCTGTTGCCTTTACCTTCTTGTTAAAGGCACGCTTGTATGCAAAGTCTACTCCAAAGGTCTTTGTAAACTCATATCCAAGACCGAGGGTTATGTGCTGTTCTGTAATAGCTGGGAAGCCTATAAGGTTAAACCACGCTATATAAAAGTCGCTAAAGGGTGCAGAGAAATTGGGTATCCTATTGGCATTCATGGGATTCTTAGCTCCACCCCTTATGGGAGACTTTCCATAGTTATAACCTGCCCTAAGAGCAAGTTTTTCCATAGGCTTAAACTCCCCACCAAGAGCTACAACTAACTGGTCTTTCCATTGGAAGTGTTTATATCCATCCGCCTTGCTCCACCCTATCCACCTTAAATCCATACCTACCTTAAGGCTATCCATAGGCTTTACACCTAAACCAAGGGCAAGCTCCATAGGCTGTTGGAGCTTAAGGTCTTCAAAAAGACGATTACCATCGCTGTCAAAGACCCTCTTATAAGTCATGGAAACGGGGCTTTGATAAGTTATACCTGCATATACAAAGTCCGCCATGTTGTAAGCTAAACCAAGCTGAACACCAATGCCATAAGTTTGAGATTGCCCACCTCCCGCATTCCAGCAGTTTGGCATTCCAGGAACACCATCGTTATCAGCGTCTCTACACATAAGAGCTCCCATATCAAGAGAGCCATAGGCTAAATGCAAAGCACCTGAGAGGGATATGGCATCGTTCACTTTGTAGGCAATAGCAGGTATTATCCTCATAAACTGAAAAGAGGTATGCATA
>JAXSNY010000054.1:0-4470 GCA_037925365.1 Aquificaceae bacterium | reverse complement strand
ACTCCCTTATCTGCCCCACTTTCGGCTCCTTTTTATGAGGAACTTCCAGAAGCTCATTGCTCCCTTCCTTCAAGTTCTTCTCGTATATCTCCAAAAGCTCCAATTCCAAACTCATGGCACGTCTCCTTTTTCATTACATATATAACCCCTTTTTTGACAAACCTCTGACAAAAACCTTTCCACCATCGCCCTTATCTCCTCTGGAGAGGCATCACCTAAAATCTCCTTAAGTTTACCCTTCCGTAGCCTTTCCCACCTCTTATATAGGTTATCCTTAGAAATATCCCTCAGTTCTATCTCCGAGTTATATAGATACTTATAAAAGTAATAGCATAGCACTACCATATCCCCGTCTTTGAGATTTTTCATAAGTGCCTCAAAAAGCGTGCTACCCTCCACTTCCGCAAAGTGATGTCTCGTATCCCTGAGGTTATCTTCGTAAACTACAGGCTTTGCATCCTCCTCTTCAAAAACCTGTTTTTGAATACTGTAAACCTCTATCTTCTCACCGTTTACAATGTCTACTAAGAAGTTTCTTATGAGGGTTTTCAGATAATGCAGGTTTATATACTTTAACTTGTGCAGATAGTCTTTGTTGTTTATTAGCCTAAGCCTCAGCTCAGATAGGACTTCCTCCTCGTAGTCATCTCCGAATTTTCTCCTTAGCAAGGCGTCCATATACTGGCTCAATAAGGACCTTATTAGTTTTTTCATATAGTTCTCTTCTTTTGCACCACCATACAAAAAGCCAGAGATAAGTTGTTTGTAGTCCTTCATCTAAAATACTCCCTTCTTAAGCTATCAAGAAACTCAAGGTCTCTACACGTGCCACAAAATTCGTATTTAAACTCTCTAAACCTATCCTTATGCACCATATAGGCAAGCACCTCTTGTCTGTTTCTGTCTCTTAAGATAAAGCACTCTACATCAAGGCTTTGACATGCTTTATTTTTACCCCTATAGCAAAGGCTAAGGTCTACCCTGCGTTTTGAGTAGGTTTTTGTAGTTAGAAAGACAATAAGGTAAAAGTCCCTTTCAAGCCTTCCTATAAAAGGTCTTCTCCTTCTTGCTTTGTATACTCCAAGGTCTAACCTGAGAAGGTCTTCAAGCCTTGATAGTGTCTCATCGGTAAAAACCCCCAAGAACCTCTCTCCAGAAGCCACAATTTTCTCTTCGTCGCCTAACTTTTTCTCAAAAAGTTTCTCAAAACCCTTGAGCTTTTCCATCCGTTAATAAGATTATAGCTTAGTCTTCTTTGACTGCTACCATATCAAAGATAACCACCTGCTTTTTGTTGTTCACGTAGCACATGCGAATGTCATTGTCAAAAGTCAAAGAGGAGGCTACCACGCTAAAGGTTTTAGTCCCAGCGGTTATATCTATTAAGATTTCCTTTTCCTTGTAGCCCTGTGCCTTGAGACTTTCTATTTCTTTGTTAAAGATTCTTTGTAGGTTCAACATATCCTCATAGTCTACCGCCTCGTTAAATTCAAAAAGATCATGTTCTATATCCACCCTTGTCCGCATATACTCAACAAAATCCTCAGAGTGTTTTGCACTTTCCAGAGAAGGAATTACCAAAATTTTCTTTAACTTTGCACCTTGCTCTAAACATTTTTTTAACAAAAATTCCTGCTGACTCCAATTATTAGCTCGTATTGGGTCAGGATTAGGTATGCTCAAGCCCATTAGTAGCACCCTTGCCCTTTTGAGCTCTTGCTGGTCGTAGGTTTCCACCTCGTATTTAATCCCTGCTATTTTGCTTATTAAACGTTTCAAAAGCCAGTAGAGTAATAGGAGAATGAGTATGGACAAAACCAAGAGAATGAGAGACACCCATTCGTTTGGCAATAACTCACCTAAGAGGTCTTTTGTGCTGTCTGGAAACCACCCATAGAAGAGGGCTACCAATGAGACTATAGCCAAACCTTCCTTACTTTTTATGTCTCCAAGAAGTTGCCTTAGGTTCTTTTGGACTTCTGCAACTTTCATAGTTCATAAGTATATAGGTCTTAGTGTCAGATTTCTGACAGGAGGGAAGTTATGTCTAATAAATAGCAAAAAACCTAAGGAGGTGTTGAGATGAGAAAGGCTACCTTAGCAGGACTTTCAGCCCTTGCACTTTTTGCCTTCTCCTGCGGTGGAGGAGGTGGCGGTGGAGACATAGGTTTGCCTGTAGGGAGTGGTGGCGGTGGTGGTGGAACAATAAGCATAACTTCCCTCAGCATATCACCCAGCAATAACATTCAAGTTGGGAACACCTATAGCATAAGCTGGAGCGTATCCTTGAGTGGGTCAGCTACAGGAAACTATCACATTGAGTTTTTTGAGTATGATAAGCCAGAAATTCCATCATCTCTTACTGGTTTCTACAGAATAGCTCAGAGCAATTGTGGACCCGGATTTCAAAGTTTTACAGGTTGTGGGTCAAGTGGTGTGCTTGAGTGCGAGGTAAGAAACCTACTCGGCACGCCTTCCACTCTCTGCAAAGTTCGTGGTAGCACCGCTTCTCCTACATCAAAGGCTATTACAACCAGAGGCAACGGCTATATAGTGGTGAGAGCTTGCAATGATCTTTTCACCAACTGCACAGTTAGAACTTTGCAAGTTACATTCCCTCAATAAAACACACCTTCGGCTCCCTCTGGGAGCCCCGTTTTTAATTAGCCTTTGTGAACATCATTGAAGCAACCTATAATTCTCTATTTTGTAGCTGTCAGTAGAGCTTTTGGGTTTTAAGTTTATATTATGGCTAAAAAGAAAACCTCTCCATGCGACTCTTCAAACTTGACGCTATTAAAAAAGGAGAGGAGATATACAAAATTATTAGCATTGCCACTCTCAAAGGTGGTTAATCATGAAAATTTTTGCAAAGAAGACAAAACCCAAACCCTTTGTAAAATGGGGGGGGTGGGAAAAGGCAAATAGTAAACTTGCTGGTAGCCTATATGCCAAAAAACTACGAAACTTACATAGAGCCTTTTGTGGGAGGTGGTGCTCTGTTTTTCCAAGTTCAGCCACGAAAGGCTGTAATTGGAGATATAAATCAAGAGCTAATAAACGCATATCTTGTGATAAAAGACCATGTGGAAGACCTCATAGAAGACCTAAAGATGCACAAAAACACTCCAGAATATTACTACAGGATAAGAGCCATAGACCCCAAAAGCCTTGACCCCATTAAAAGAGCAAGTAGGTTTATCTACCTTAACAAAACCTGCTACAATGGACTATACAGAGAAAACTCTAAGGGAGAGTTCAATGTGCCTTTTGGAAGATACAAAAATCCCAAAATAGTGGACGAGGAAAACCTCAGGGCGGTTTCTGAATTTTTAAGGTCATGTGATTTAGAAGTGTTGTGTGGAGATTTTGAAGAAACATGTAAGAAAGCAAAAGAGGGAGACTTTGTCTACTTTGACCCTCCCTATTACTCTACATTTTCAAACTACACAAGGGAAAATTTCACAGAAAAAGACCATATAAGACTTAGAGACCTGTTTGTAGAGTTAGACAAAAAAGGAGTTTGTCTAATGCTGACCAACTCCAATACTGACTTTATAAAAAACCTATATAAGGGCTACAGGCTTAAAGTTGTAAACACAGCAAGGTTTATAAACTGCAAAGGAGATATGCGTGGAAAGGGAGAGCATGAGCTAATTATTACCAACTATTGACAGCGGTCATTGAAGAAAATGGGGACTTTCCCTTAATATTCAAGTATGCGTTGGATAAGACTAAAAAGAGGCAAGATAAAAGTTTACGGCAAGCAGGGAAAACTTCTCCCAAAGGGCATGGCAGAGGAACATACCGCCTTTTTGCATAATCTTTTAAGCAACGACATAAGAGGCATGAAAGAAAACACACTCACTTATAACCTTTGGCTAAAGCAGAACGGCTTTCCCATAGGAGAGTTTTATGTCTACAAGCTAGCAGACTACTATCTTCTTGATACACCTTTGGATGTTAGCCATGTGATTGAGGAGTTTAACCGTCTTAAACTTTCTATGAGGGTCTACTTTGAAGCTCTTGATATGGAGCATATTTTCCTATTTGGAGAGGGTGTAAGGGAATTTATAAGAGAGCATTTTGGTGTGGAGCTTGGAGATTTTGAGGTGAAATCTCTTGACAACATGCTTTTAACCCGCAATCCTATAAGACTAAGGGAAGAGGGTTATGAGATAATAGGTCAAGTTTCTGAACTTCCATTGGATACAAAGGATATGCTATCTGAGGAAGAATACGAGGACATACGCATCCAAAGGCTTATTCCAAAACTTGGAAAGGAACTAAGGGAAGGTTTTTCTCCTTTGGAAGCCTGTATTTTAAAGGAAGCCATTAGTCTCACAAAAGGCTGTTATGTGGGTCAAGAAGCCATAGCAAGGGTCTATTATAGAGGAAGACCTGCGAGGGCTTTGGCACTCCTTGAAGGAGAAGGTCTAAAGGAAGGAGAAAAGATAAGGACAGAGAACA
>JAXSNY010000053.1:0-4516 GCA_037925365.1 Aquificaceae bacterium | reverse complement strand
CAGACCTGCCTGCATAAACAAAGACAACCTTCTTGCCCTTTGCTCTAAGCTCCTTGCCTAAAAGGCTAAGCCCCGCAAGTCCCACACCACCACCAAGAAGTAGATGCTTTTCGCCCTCCTCAGGGAAAAGTCCCTTACCAAGAGGACCAAAGGTCCAAATCTCTTCTCCCTCCTTTATTTTAGACAACAGCCTTGTCCCTCTCCCTAAAAGGTCGTAGAAGATAAGGATATTTTCACCCCTTACGTCTGCCACCGCAAAGGCTCTCCTTCCCATAGGGTCAAGGCTCTTAGAAACTCTAAGCATCACAAACTGCCCAGCTTTAACGGACTTTGCGATTTCTGGTGCATGGAGCTCAAGAAGGAACAGTCTTCCCCTTACATTGCGATTTTCCACCACCTTGCAGAGCAAGTCCTTCATTTTTTGCCACTCCTTAAGAGATTATCTCCAAGAAGGTTAAAGGCTATGACAAGGAGAAAGAGTGCAATACCCGGAGAGAGTATCCAAGGATGTGCGACCACAAGATTTACATTTCTCGCATCAGAGAGCATGTTGCCCCAGCTTGGAAAGGGTTCTTGAATACCCAGACCCAGAAAGCTCAAAGAGGCTTCCGCCAGTATGTATCCCGGGAAAGAAAGAGTTGCGGAAACTATAAGATAGTAGTAGGCATTTGGCAAGATGTGGACTCTTAATATTCTAAGCGTGCCCGCACCATAAGTCTTTGCGGATTGGACAAACTCCTTCTCCCTTATGGAGAGCACCATACCCCTTACGACCCTTGCAAGCCCAGCCCACCCAAGAAAGGAAAGGATAAAAATAACCATAAGAAAAACATGAAAGCTCTCCATGGTGAGAGGGAAAACAGACCTAAGGGAGAGCATAAGGTAAAAGGTAGGTATTGCCAAAAGCACCTCAACAAGCCTCATTATAAGAGTGTCCACTTTTCCGCCGAAGTATCCAGAAATGCCACCTATTAGACTGCCAAGAAGGAAGGTTATGCTCACGCCCACAAGACCTATTGTCAAGGAAACTCTTGAGCCGTATACAAGCCTGCTGAAAATGTCTCTACCCAGCTTGTCCGTGCCTAAGAGGTATATATGGCATGGCTCTTCCACGGAAAGGAGCTTATATCCGTATTCCGTTTTTCTGAAGAATCTAAGCTTGCAGGCAACGCTTTTATCCTCTTCGTATACCTTAAAGAGAGGGTCTGTCATTTTGTAAGGGTGCACGTAGGGAAAGGTAAGACTTCCATCTTTGAATAGGTGTATCCTTGTGGGAGGATGGAAGGGTGCGGTTCTGTTTTGGAGGTAGTAAGGATAGGGTGCAATAAAGTCCGCAAAGACCGCAAGAAAGAAGAAAAAGCCTATTATGGTTAGAGGAAAGGTAAGCCTCACAGTTTGAATAGTATAAAATATTTAAGTCATACGTCGGGTGCGAAATTAAGACCATATGTAAGACCTCCTAAAATGCTCTGTCCAATAACACCACTGATAAAATAATTAGGTATGAAAGTCAAAAAAGACTACAACAAAGAACTGGTCAAAAGAGGTGAACTCCTTACTGACCCATCCCTTTTCAAAAGAAAAACCCGAAAGGAGGCAGACCACACCTCTATCCCAGAAACCTAATCCTCTTTCTGATGTTCCTCAAGTTTGCTTTGCGACTACCATATAGACAAACAGCTGGAAGGTGTAAGGGTGGTAGGTGAAAGTAGAGGTTTGAAGGTAAAGAAGTTGATAGCGGATAGCGGTTATGATACACATGCTTTATTTAGATATATGCATGCGAATGGGATAGAGCCATGCGTAAAGGTAAGGGCATATAAGAAGGGCTAATGGGTATGGGAAGCGGTGGTTTGTAGAGAGTTATTTTTCTGTGTTTAAGCGATGGTTTGGCGAGTATGTGAGTAGTGTGAGGTTTGAGAACATAAGGTTTGAGGTGGTGTTTAAGGTATGGATATTAAACCTATTCTTGGGTATGATGAACTAAGGTATATGTTGATGGTAGGTCATGAATATGTCCCTGAAAAAAGGTTTTTGGATACAGCACCAAACATCTGAAGAATTTTTATGATACAAATCATGTTTGTTATGCTGTTGTCTTTCAATAACCATAAAGCAAGGGATAAAGATATCAAACAAAGTAATCATGAAGTGATAGCTTGCTTTATCGCACTTACGCTTTTTGAAAGTTCCTCAAGGTTTCTGCTTCCTGCGAGCTTGACAAAATGACTACCTACCACGATACCATCTGAAAAACTGGCAATTTCCCTTGCTTGCTCTGGTTTTGAAATACCAAAACCCACCACCACTGGCTTTTTACAAACAGACCTGTAGAGCTTTAGTCTTTCCTCAAGTCTCTGTATAGGGAGCTCTTCCCTTGCACCTGTTGTGCCTGTCAAGGATACAAAGTAAACCATATGGTCTGAGCTTTCACATATGAGCCTGAGCCTTTTTTCGGTGCTTGTGGGCGATGCAAGAAAGACCACAGAAAGACCAAGTTTCTCGCAGACACCTTTTAGCTCAATTCCTTCCTCTGGTGGCAGGTCAGGGACTATAAAGCCATCTATTCCACTGTCCTTTGCCCTTCTGCAGAAGTTTTCCAAACCCATGCGAAATATTGGGTTGTAGTATGTCATAAGCAGGAAAGGTTTTTCTGGAAACTCTTCTCTTAGCCTCAAAGATAGCTCAAAGACATGCTTGGAGCTTATGCCATTCCTTAAAGCCACCTCGTGGGCCCTTTGTATGGTAGGTCCGTCCGCCACAGGGTCTGAGAAGGGAAAGCCTATCTCCAATATATCCGTCCCCTCTCTGAGGAGAACCCTGAAGGACTCCAAAGAGGTCTCATAGTCAGGATAGCCCACCATCATATAAGAAACCAGAGCCTTTTTGTTTTCCTTCCAAAAGTTTTCAAGCCTCATGGAACACTTCAAAGCTAACCTCTATCTGACAGGCTTTGCTAAGCATAGCGTAAACACTGCAGTATTTCTTGACCGATAGCCTTACCGCCTCTTCCACTGCCTTCTCCTTTATATTCTTCCCATAGACTTTATACTTGAGCATTATCCTCTCGTAAACCCTCGGATGCTCCTCCCTTCTTGTTCCAGAGACTTCAATCTGTATGTCTTTGACTTCCTGCCTTTTCTTTTTGAGTATGTTGGAGATGTCCACACCACTACAACCTGCGAGGGCAACAAGCACAAGCTCCATAGGTCTGTAGCCCTGCTCACCCACAAAAAGCTCTCCAAAGCTCGTTTGAGCCCTGTATGTATGCTCAAGCTCAGAAAGCCTAAGGCTGACCCTTTTCTCTTCCATTTTACACGCTCGTATCTATGATAAAGAGGGGCTGACCGTATTCCACCGTTTCTCCGTTTTCCACAAGTATCTTTACCACCTTACCCCTCACATCGCTTTCTATCTCGTTCATCACCTTTAGGGCTTCCACTATGCAAAGCACCTGACCGGGAGACACCATATCACCCACCTCCACAAAGGGCGGTGCACCCGGCGACGGAGACCTGTAAAAGGTGCCCACAAGGGGGCTCTTTATTACATGCAGGTTATCCTGAGGCACCTCTTCGGAAGGAGGCAAAAGCTCTTGGTATCTAACCTCTTTGTAAGGCACTTCTACCTTTTGTAGCACCTCCTTCTGATGGGTTTCTATGAAGAGTTTAAAGCCCTCCGCCTCTATGGTGAGCTGTTTTATATCGCTTCCCTTGACGAGGTTTATTATCTCCCTTATGAAGTCCCTATCCATCAGGCTCTCTTTACCACCTCTATGTAAGCTCCTGTGCGTGTGTCCACCTTTACTATGTCTCCCTCCTTTACGAAGAAGGGCACTTGCACCACTGCACCGGTTTCCAGTTTGGCAGGCTTTGAACCACCTGCCGCTGTGTCTCCCTTAAAGGCAGGCTCTGTTTCCACCACCGCAAGCTCTACTTGTTTGGGAAGTTCAATGCCTATGGGCTGTCCCTTGTAGAAAAAGACCACCACCGTCATACCCTCTTTGAGGAACTTGGTTTCTTCCCTTATGCTATCTGCGGGCACTGGTATCATCTCATAGGTAGTTTGACTTACAAAGTAGTAGTAGTCTCCGTCAGAGTAGGAGTACTCCGCAAAGACCTGCTCAAAGTCCGCAAGCTCAATGGCATCAGAGGACTTGTAGGTAATCTCAATAACATTACCCGTCTGCATATTCTTAGCCTTTATTCTTACGAAGGCTTGACCTTTACCGGGCTTTACGTGTTCGTAGTCAAGCACCCTATGGGGCATACCATTATGCTCAATAAACATATCCCTCTGCACGCTGTTTATGTCAATCTTCACTCCCATGGTATATGATTTTAGCACACTCTACAGTGTTTACATATCTTCACATAGTCGCAGTGCGGGCAGTATTCTGGGCTTTCTGGTGTGAAGCTTTCAGAAACTATGCCTCTTATCACTTCCTGCACCCGCCTTGAGTAATCCTCTAACTCCCCTTGTTCAAAGGAAAACTCTATATCCTTGCTCTCCTCGT
>JAXSNY010000052.1:0-4533 GCA_037925365.1 Aquificaceae bacterium | reverse complement strand
GGCTATGTAAGAGATGCCTTGATAGCCTACTATTTTGGCGTTTCACATATCACAGATGCCTTTTTTGTAGCCTTTAGGCTTCCCAACACCTTTAGAAGGCTCTTTGGAGAGGGTGGCTTTAACGCAGCCTTTGTTCCTATCTTTGCCAAGAGGGTAAGGGAAGGAACGGAAAGGGAGTTTCTCAATTCAACCTTTACCTACTATACACTTTTTAATCTTTCGGTAACCCTTGCAGGCATCTTGTTTGCGGAATGGATAATAAGGCTTATAGCTCCAGGAATATTAAGTAAAAGCTACTTTGAATTGGCGGTCTTTATGGCAAGGTTTCTCTTTAGCTATCTCTTTTTTGTAGGGCTTAGTGCCTTCTTTATGGCGGTATTAAACACAAGGGGAGTTTTTTTTGTTCCTGCCTTTGCACAGGCGGTCTTTAACATAGTAATGTCCCTTTGTACTGCACTCACTTCTCACAGTTTGGGTTATATGGCTCTTGTTTTAGGAGTTTTAGCAGGGGGCTTTGCCCAGTTAATTTTTCATCTTCCTGCGGTAGTCTCTCAAAAGCTCCTTCCTCAACCAACGCTTAGAAGAGATAGAGACCTAAACCTCCTTTTGAAAAGACTTATCCCAGCCTTGATGGGTTTTGGCGTGGCTCAGCTTTCCTTTTTTATAGATACCTTTCTCGCTTCTTTTTTGGCATTGGGTGCCATATCATACCTCTATTACGCCAACAGGATATTCCAGCTTCCCTTAGGTGCCTTGTCTGTGGGTATGGCAAATGCCTTGCTTTCTGTTTTGGCAAGCGGACAAGACCCGAAGAAGAACATCACCCTCGCCTTTAGGTTTATTACACTGCTTGCCCTTCCTGCCACTGGAGGTCTTTTAGTGCTATCTCATCAGATAATAGCTTTGCTTTACGGAAGAGGAAGGTTTTCAGAAGAAGACATAGCAATAGCAGGCAAGGTGCTTGCGGTCTACTCCTTGGGTCTTGTTTTCTTTTCCCTTCAAAAGGTTTTGGCAAGTGCCTTTTTTGCAAAAGGAGACACAAGAACTCCAGTGCTGTCTTCTCTCTTTGCGGTTTTATCCGAGGGTCTTTTTGCCTTTGTTTTTGCCTTTGTCCTCAGACTTGGCGTGGTGGGTCTTGCTCTTGGAACTGCAAGCTCCTCCGTAGCAGGCTTTGGGTTTTTGCTATACTTTTGGAGAGAAAGGAACTTAGACATAAGAGCCTACTTTATAACCACTATGAAGTCTGTATTTGCCACCTTGGTTATGTGTATTTCTGTCCTTTTACTAAAACCCTCCCCTTATGGAGTGCTTTATTCAATACCCATTGCGGTTGCCATGTATTGGCTGTGCCTTCTGCTCCTTAGAGAGTCCTTAGCTTACCTACCCTTGAAACTTCTGAAGGGCTTTGTTGAGAAGCAGGCTAACCCTTGAAGCTCTCCTGCTTGCCTCATTTTTATGGATAACACCCTTTGAGGCGGTGTGGTATATGATGCTTATGACCTCTGGTAGAAACTGCTTTGCCTCTTCTAATTGACCAGCCTCTACCATCCTTCTAAACTTCCTTATATAGGTCTTCATCTTTGACAGATGATACCTGTTTCTGATTCTTCTCTTTGCGTCCCTTCTCATACGCTTTTCTGCTTGTCTTGTGTTAGGCATTCAAAACCTCCTTACTTTTATCTTTCAAGGCAACGGGCGGATTCGAACCGCCGTAAAAGGGATTTGCAGTCCCTCGCCTAGCCACTCGGCCACGTTGCCTAAAAGCGGGCGACGGGACTCGAACCCGCGACCTGCTGCATGGCAAGCAGCCGCTCCACCACTGAGCTACGCCCGCTAAGGTATATATATTATACCATCATTCTACGTTTGCCACCTGTTGCTTTAGTCTGTCAATCTCCGTCTTTATTTCTACAGCGAGAGGAGAGAGGTCCGGCAGTTTGTTGGAAAGGGTAGTTATTTCTCGGTGCATTTCCTGAAAGAGAAATTCCAGCTTTCTTCCCACATCCTCCTGTGACTTAAAGAGCTCCCTGCTCTTGTTGAGGTGAGCCTTAAACCTTGTTATCTCCTCTTCCACATCCATTTTTGAAAGGATCAAGGCAATTTCATTAAGCACAAGGGCTCTATTTTCGGAGAGACCTAGCTCCTTGGCTTTTTCCATCACCTTAACCTTAGCCTTCTCATATGCCTCTTCCTTGCTATCCATTATTCTCTTAAGTAGCTCCTCTATCCTTGTGAGCCTCTCTTCCATGTCTTTTCTTATATGCTCTCCCTCTTCCGCTCTTCTGTTGAGGAGCTCCTTTAGTGCATCTGTTAGGGCACAAGAAATTGCCTCCTCAAGGGATGGGTCTATTTCCTCCCTTGGAGACTCAGAAAACCTCGTTGCCAGCTGGAGGACAGTGTCGTCGCTTACACTTAGACTTAACTTTTCCCTCAGTATCTTAAAAAAGTTTATGTTTCTAAAAAGGGTTTCTAGGTCTACTGGTTCTATAATGTCCTTTCGCCTTACTTCAACCTGAAGGTTTACCGTGCCCCTCCTTACAAACTCTCTTATTAGCCTTCTTATGGAAAACTCAATGGACATAAGGTTGTAGTTGGACTTTATGAAAATATCAAGGGTCTTTCCGTTAAGGCTTTTTACAAAGACATTAACCGCCCACCTATCGTTTTCAAAGGCTCCTGAGCCATAACCAGTCATGCTGAGCATTATGAAGATTATAAGCTAAAAGTCTAAGTCAAGCTCGTCTTCTGAGAATTCCTCAAACTCTGGTTCATAGTTCTCCACAGAGGGGCTACTCACTCCCGCCATAAGCGGTTTGAAGCTGGCGGTATCCTTCAAAAAGGCCACTTTAACTATCCCAGTGGGTCCTTGCCTTTGCTTTGCCACGATTATCTCCGCAATTCCTTGCTCCTCCGGTGACGGGTTTCTTTTGTAGTATTCTGGTCTGTGGATGAATATTATAAGGTCCGCATCCTGCTCTATTTGTCCCGATTCTCTTAGGTCCGCAAGCTGTGGTCTTTTGTCTGAGCGATGTTCCACCTGACGGGATAGCTGTGCCAGAGCCACCACAGGTATGGCAAGTTCTTTTGCGAGAGCTTTGAGGTTTCTTGATATCTCCGCCACCTCTTCTTGCCTTGAAGCTCTTCTTGTTGGAGGTCTAAGAAGCTGAAGATAGTCAATAAAAGCTACATCCACGCCCTTTTCTTTCTTTAACTTTCTGGTCTTTATCCTCACATCGGTGGTAGAAAGCCCCGGCGTATCGTCAATGTATATCTCACACCTTGAGAGGTCCAGAGCAGCGGATATGAGCTTGTTTCTGTCCTCCTCGTTTACAAAACCTCTTCTTATGTTTTGAAGAGGCACACCGGAAAGCATGGACAAAGCCCTCATCACAAGCTGTTCCTTGCTCATCTCCAGAGAGTATATGACAACTGGAGCTTTTTCCTGCATCGCCATGTTTATTGCCATGGAGAGCATAAAACTACTTTTGCCCATGCCCGGTCTGGCAGCAACTATGACAAGGTCGGAGGGATGAAAGCCAGTGGTTAGAGTGTCAAGGTCAAGAAATCCTGTTGCCCTGCCAGTTATAAGTTTTTCCTGCTTTCGGTGCTTTTCTATAATATCAATAACCTCCCTCGCCACATCCCTTATGTGCCAGTAATGGCTAACTATCTGCTTTTCGGATATTTCTATTAGTTTTGTATTTAAGAGTTCAAGAAGGTTCTCAAGGTCTGGCTCTTCCCTTATGCCCCTTAGCACGTTCAGAGAAAGGTCCATCAGACGCCTAAGACCTGATTTTTCCTTTACACTTCTTATAGCTTCTTCAAGAAGGCTTCCTGTAGCAGCCTCTTCCACAAGAGAGTAAATAAAAGTCATATCCAACCTTTCTTTCAGACCTCTTTTCTCTATATATTCCTTGAGGACTATATCGTCCCAGTCCTTTCCTTTGTCTTCCCAAACCTTGTAAAGCAAAGAAAAGAGCAGTTTGTGATTTTCAAAATAGAAATCTTCCTCTCTGAGATGCTCAAGCACAGTAGGCATGGTTTCTGGGTCTGCGATTATTGCACCCAAGACCGCCCTTTCCGCAAGCTCGTCATAAGGTGGTTCAAGGTCGGAGGGTATCATGTCTTTTCTTTGACAAGTGCAGTAATCTCAAGCTCCACGAGAGCATCAAGAGGTAGTCCACTCACCTCAACAGTTGTTCTTACAGGCTTAACAGGGACATCCCTGAAAAAATCCTCATAGAGAGCGTTAAACTCCTTGAAAAGGCTTATGTCCTTTAGATAGACCACAACCCTCACTATGTTTTCCTTACCCGCACCCCCTGCTTGAAGTATAGCCTCTATGTTATCAAAAACCTGTTTAACTTGGTCTGTAAACCCTTCTCTGAGCTTTCCCGTCTCTGGGACAATGCCTATCTGACCCGATAGGAACAAGAAACCACCAGCTATAAGGGCTTGCGAATAGGGACCTACAGGTTTTGGTGCTTTTTCGGTAAAAAGGGGTATCATAATTTATATTTTAAGTCAATGCGA
>JAXSNY010000051.1:0-4948 GCA_037925365.1 Aquificaceae bacterium | reverse complement strand
ATGACCTTGACAAAATGGAAATAAGAGTTGACGGCTCAATACTGGTAGAGGCAATAGAAAGTAGCAAAAGTCCCGTTTGTGAACCTATGGCTGGTTTCTTTGAGGGTTTTCTTAGCGAGCTACTTGACAAGAAGATAAGCGTCAAGGAAGTGGCATGCAAAGCACAAGGTCATGAAAGGTGTATATTTAAGATAAATCCTAAGTAATATGGCGGTCATAAGGGTTAGGACAACCAAGCACACCAGCTTTGTAAACATAACCAATCAGGTCAAAGAAATAGTGAAAAATTCAGGCGTCAAGTCTGGCATATGCATTGTATACGTTCCCCATACTACCGCCTGTGTCTTTATAAACGAAGGTGCAGACCCAGACGTAATAAGGGACATCACCTACTCTATAGAGAAGCTCATACCATGGAGGGATAACTACGCCCACTCAGAAGGAAACTCCGCAGCACATATAAGAAGTGCCATAATAGGCAACTCAAGGGTAATACCTATAGAAGATGGAGACCTTGTCCTTGGCACTTGGGAAGCGATTTTTCTTGCAGAGTTTGACGGACCCAGAGAAAGGAAGGTTATAGTTAAGGTCATAGAAGACTAAGTGAGGAATAGTATGAAACTTTTCCTGCTGTTGACTTTGCTCTTTAGCATTGCACTGCCAAAGGAAGTGCCTTTTACTCAGGAAGATAGAGATAGGATTATAAGGTTGGAAGAAGGACAAAAATATCTCCAAAAGCAGATAGATGACCTCAAAAAACAGATAGACGACCTTAAAAAAGACACACAAAGACAGTTTGACGAATTAAGAACCTTTCTTTATTGGGGTTTTGGCATATTATTTGGAGGTATGGGCATTCTCATAGGTTTTGTCATATGGGACAGAAGGACTGCGGTTGAGCCTGTGGCAAGAAAGCTAAAGGAAATTGAGGAAAAGGAAGAGAAGATAGAAAGATTTATAAAAGAGCTTGCACGAAAAGACCCTGAGATAAAGGAAATTGCAAAAAAGGAGGGCTTGATTTGAGATTGGTTGCTCTTGTCCTAATGCTTTTTGTTATCACATTGGCAAAAGAAGTCCCTTTTACTCAAGAGGATAGAGATAGGATTAGAAATGTGGAGCTTAAGGTAGAAAGGCTGGAAGAAGGGCAAAAGCACTTGCAAAAACAGATAGACGAACTTAAAAGGGACACGCAAAGACAGTTTGATGAACTAAAAAAAGACACGCAAAGACAGTTTGACGAATTAAGAACTTTTCTTTATTGGGGCTTTGGCATATTATTTGGAGGTATGGGTATTCTCATAGGTTTTGTCATATGGGACAGAAGGACTGCGGTTGAGCCTGTGGCAAGAAAGCTAAGAGAAATTGAGGAAAAGGAAGAGAAGATAGAAAGATTTATAAAAGAGCTTGCACGAAAAGACCCTGAGATAAAGGAAATTGCAAAAAAGGAGGGCTTGATTTGAGATTGGTTGCTCTTGTCCTGATGCTTTTTGTTATCACATTAGCTAAAGAAGTGTCATTCACACAAGAGGATAGGGATAGGATTAGAAATGTAGAGCTCAAGGTAGAAAGGCTGGAAGAAGGGCAAAAATATCTCCAAAAACAGATAGATGAACTAAAAAAAGACACGCAAAGGCAGTTTGACGAATTAAGAACTTTTCTTTATTGGGGCTTTGGCATTTTATTCGGAGGCATGGGGATTCTCATAGGTTTTGTCATATGGGACAGAAGGACTGCAGTTGAGCCTGTGGCAAGGAAGATTAGAGAGATAGAGGAAAGGGAGGAAAGGTTGGAGAAAGTTATGAAAAAACTTGCCAAGAGGGACCCTGAGATAGAAAAAATATTAAAAGAAGAAGGACTTGTATAGGAGGTAAAGATGGAGTATGTTTTGGCTTTTCTTGTTCTTATAGGTGTGCTTATATGGTTTCATGAACTTGGACATTTTCTTATGGCTAAGCTATTTGGTGTTAAGGTGGAGATATTTTCAATCGGCTTCGGTCCAGTGCTTATTAGCAAAAAGGTGGGAGAGACAGAATATAGGCTGTCCGCACTTCCTCTTGGTGGCTTTGTAAAGCTATACGGAGAGGAAGAAGAAATCCAAGACAAAAGAGCCTTTTCCTCAAAACCTAACTGGCAGAAGATACTTATAGCCTTTGGTGGTCCTCTCTTTAACTTTATTCTTGCGGTTTTGCTATTTGCCTTCCTTGCTATGGTGGGCAAACAGGTCCCAAAGTATGTTTACGAAAAGCCAGTGGTAGGTCATGTGGCAGAAAACAGCACAGCTCAAAAGCTGGGCATAAGGGAAGGGGACATTATACTGGAGATAAACTCCAAGAGAGTGCAAAGTTGGAAGGATGTGGAGAGTGCGGTTTTTGAGAATATACTCAGCAAGGGTTGGAGCGTAAAGGTAATAAGGGACGGAAGGGAAATAAACCTATCTGTAAAGGACAGCATAAGTAGGTCTTCTGGCTTTGGTGCGGAGCCATGGCTTCCAGCAGTGGTGGGAAGGGTTGTGGAGGACAGTCCTGCCTTTCAGGTGGGCCTACAAAGAGGAGACAAGATACTAAAGGTCAACGGTCGTGAGGTAAAGGGATGGTATGACCTTGTAAAGGCTATAAGAGAGTCCAAAGACAAGCCTGTAGTGCTTCTCGTGCAGAGGGGAGATTCTTTAGAGGAGAAGACCGTTATCCCAAAGATTGACCAAAAGACAGGACTGCCCCTTTTGGGTATATCTCCCTACGTGGAGGTGGTGGAGAGTAAAGAGCCACCGTTGCAAGCCTTCCTTGACGGACTTCACAGAACATACATGCTGAGCCTTCTTTCTTTGAAAGCTCTTTGGAGCCTTATTACTGGTGGTTTGTCCATAAAGACCCTTGGTGGACCCATAGCCATAGCCCAATTGGCGGGTGAGTCCGCACAGCAAGGCATACTTCCCTTCATAGGAATGATGGCTTTTATATCTGTTCAACTTGCCATATTTAACCTTATACCACTTCCCATTCTTGATGGTGGGCTTATACTTCTCTTTCTTATGGAATCCATGAGAAGAAAACCCTTCTCTCCTAAGTTCAAAGAAGTATGGATAAAGGCGGGCTATGCCATAATAATAGTGCTTGCGGGTTTTGTGATATTAAACGACATACTCAGAATCCTCAGTGGTGGGAGGTTTTAGAAGGGTCTTCCTGGCACCTTCTCCCAATCCTTTAGGAAAAGCTCAATACCCTTATCGGTGAGAGGGTGCTGGAAGAGTTTTTTCATTACCTCAAAGGGCATGGTGCATATATCCGCGCCTATTAGTGCTGCCTCTACCACATGCATGGGATGTCTTACGCTTGCCACTATTATTTCTGTATCCATTATTTCATAGTTGTCAAATATCTGTTTTATTTCCCTTATGAGCTTCATCCCATCTCCCGAGACGTCATCTATCCTACCCACAAAAGGAGAGACAAAACTCGCTCCTGCCTTTGCCGCAATAAGAGCTTGAGCGGGTGAGAATATGAGAGTGACGTTCGTTGGTATACCTTCAGATTCAAGAGCCTGAACCGCCTTCATCCCTTCTGGAGTCATGGGAATCTTTACCACTACATTGTCCCCAAGTTCCGCAAGCATCCTACCTTCCCTTATCATACCCTCCGCATCCCTTGAGACTGTCTCAAGGCTTACAGGTCCGTCCACCAATTGGAGTATTTCCTTAGCTACCTCCAAGAAGGGTCTTCCTGTCTTGGCTATTAGGGTTGGGTTTGTCGTTACACCGTCAAGTATTCCCCATTCAAGAGCCTGTTTTATCTCATCCACCATGCCAGTATCAAGAAAAAATTGCATAGTCTACACCTCCTGAAGTATTCTCTGGTGTCTTACTACACCAACAAATACCCTTTTAATTATACCATCCTTAACCACAAGGGTTGTGGGTGTTGCCATAATACCAAGGTCCTTTGCCCTCTGAAAGCCCTCTGGCTTTGACACATCAAGTTCCAGAACTACCACACTCTCTCTTAGTTTTTCCACCTCAGGTTTCATAATTTTGCAGGCTCCACACCTTTCAGAGTAAAAGTAAACCACTCCATCCTTTATGAAATCAACCCTTTTGCCCTGCATCTTCTTGCTCCTTAAACCTGCATAAATTCTTAACATAGCCATGAATGCGAAAAAGAGGGCCAAAAACAAAACTACCAACTTGAAAAGGCTTTCCATGTTCAATCCCTCACAAAGGATTTTATACCAAGGGCTTGCCTAAGATTCTTAAGCTCTTCCCTTGTCATATCTCTCCACTCACCGGGTTTGAGCTTACCCAGCCTTACGGGTCCAATGGCAACCCTCTTTAGCCTTATAACCTTGTGTCCAAAGCTAGAAACAAACCTTTTCACTATGTGTTTTCTGCCTTCATGGAAAACTATCTCTATAAGGCTTTTATCCTTCATGTGCTTTACAAGTCTTACACTGTCAGGCTTTGCTGGACCATCCTCAAGCACTGCACCCCTCTTCATAGCATCAAGTGTCTCTCCCTTTACTATTCCAGAAACCCAAACCAAGTAGGTTTTAGGAAGTTTATGCCTTGGGTGCATTATTTGGTGGGCAAGTTCTCCGTCGTTGGTAAGTATAAGAAGTCCCTCCGCATTATAGTCAAGCCTTCCCGCAGGATATACCCTCTCGGAGATGTCCTTTATAAGTTCTTCTATAGTCCTTTTGCCCTCCTTGGCTCCTCCAAGGGAGGTAAGATAACAACAGGGCTTATACAGGATTATGTATCTATAGGTCGCCGGTTTCACTTCTCTTCCGTCTACTTCCACCACATCCCTATGCGGGTCCACCCTCCAACCAAGCTCCTTTACCACAAGACCGTTAACCTTTACCCTTCCTTGAAGTATAAGCTCATCCGCCTTCCTCCTTGAAGCAACCCCGCACATGGAAAGGTAACGGTTTAACCTTACCAATAACGTTCCTCCTT
>JAXSNY010000050.1:0-4988 GCA_037925365.1 Aquificaceae bacterium | reverse complement strand
GGGCAAAGCACTATTTAAAGACAGAGATAAACAGGATACTCAAGAAGGCGATAGATGGCAGTTTTTCTCCAGTGCTTGAAGGATTAAAGAATTTGAAGAAGGGCAAAAGTGGGGTATGGAGTAGGGTAGTAAACAAGAGGTTTAATCACTGGTTGTATGGGTATGTTCTAAAGAGGATAAGGGAGCTATGTGAGGTAGTTGGCGTCCAATATCACATAGTTCCACCACAATACACAAGCAGGACTTGTCCTGAGTGTGGATATCAGGATAAGTTGAACCGTAGTGGGGAACATTTCAAGTGCCTACGGTGTGGGTATGAGGAGGATGCGGACATAGTAGGTGCGAGGAATGTTCTTCTGCGGTTCACAAGGGAGCTTATAGTCCCCTTGCCTGCAAAACCTCGTCCTGTGGAATATTTTTCTATAGGATGAGGAACTATTACCTTCTCAAAACAGAGCCTTCTGAGTATTCCTATGAGGAGTATCCCTTAGCATGGACAAATATCCCTTTTACGGGCATTTACCCACGCTTCGGGTTTAGGGACTGACTGAAAGTATGGATTTCTTTCAATCAATCCCTGTGCCTTACTCCAAAGACACTTATTCCCTTTGTCTACATAACCACAATTACTGCATGCCTGTGAACTATAGGCAGGAGCAACATACACCACCTCTATGCCATATTCTTCTCTTACTTCCTCTATCTTCCTCTTTATCTCTCCAAGCCCAAACCTTATAAGCACTCGCTTTATAGCCTTTGGAAAGTTGTTAATCACACTCCTCAAAAACCCTCTTAAGTCCTCAAGCACAAGCCTCTGTGGTCTGTATAACTCTATAACCCTGTTTATTACCCTCCTTACCTCATTCTTCACATACTCACTTAGCCTGTGTTGAAGTCTTAAATATCGCCTGCTCTCTGTTGGCTTTTTTCCTCTCCTTTGCATTTCTCTTTGAATTCTGTCTATCTTCTCTGCATACTCTCTGACCTTGCTGTAAAACTTCCTGCCAAAGAGGTCTCCTCTGTCTGAAACAAGAAAACACTCCATACCAAAGTCAAGGGCTACATGGTATTGGATAGTGGACTTGAACCTTTCTGAAAGTGGGTAGTTTAAGTGTTTTATGTTAGCTTTTCTGTTAAAAGAGCCAGTTTTGAAGAAAAGAAACCACTGGAAGTTTGCTACGAGCTGTGCGGTTTTTTGTATAGCTTTATGACTTCAGAAACGATGTTAGCTTTTTCCTTTGTCATAGGGCATGAGACTTGAATAGCCCTGTACATAGGGATATTATAGCTTTTGTTTGTAAGTTTGTATGTGAAACAATTCAAGCAACAAATTAAGGTGTCAATATTTTTCAGAGACTAGTCGCCAAGACTTTAGAGAAAAGATTCTCAAAGAGGTGGTTCTAAGGGTAGGCTAAGGGATACTCTTGAGGCTCTTGAGAAGGCTATGAGAAGGTTCAAAAGTGCTGTATTGAAGGCAATGGATGAGAGAAGTTCAAAGCTGTAATGAGTTCTTTAGAAACTGTGCAATTCAAAGGTTTGAGTTTACCTATGAGCTTCTTTGGAAGTGTCTGAAGTTTTACCTTTATGAGGTTCATGGTGTTGTGTGCATTTCGTCAAGGATTTGTCTAAGAGAATATTTAGGCAGGTCTGGAAAGACTTGTGGACTTGAGAAACCTAACCGCACACACCTACGATGAAGAGCTTGCGGAAGAAATATTTAGAGAGTTAGAGGTAGCCTATAGCCTTATGGAGAGGGTGCTTGACTGCTTGAAAAGGAGTTCATAATTAGACTTTTTAGGACTTTTTCCTTTTCTTGAGTATCCACTTTCAAAGAGAGCGTAGCCTCTGGCAGAAGGTAGTGAGTGCCTATGTGGATTATATTTGAGTGGTTTAGTTCTTTTATCAGGTAAGATGCAAAAGCGTCAGGGATTTTCCAGAGTATGATGAGCTTTGATTTTCCCAACCTGTCTGTAAGAAAATGGAAGGCTTCAAACTCTGGCTTTACCTTGATGGTTTCTTTTGAATCAAAGGGGCAATCTTCCTCACAGGTTATGATTGTCGCATTCTTTGTGTCTTGTATAAGTAGCCACTCTATCGCCTCAATTTCATCTATAGCCTCTCCGTAAAGGTATGCTATGTGTTCCCTTTTGTCAAAACTTCCTATAGGCATCATCTTTTCCCAGTCTGCGTTTTTTGTCTTTGGCAAAGGTGGTAGCAAAAACTGACCGTATCCTATAAAGGTTAAAAAACTCTCTACTGGCTTTTCTATGGTTTCCCAGCTTGTGTGGTTTCTTGTCCAATTTAGACCAAGTGGTAGGGGGCTTTCTATAACTCTCAAGAATCCTTTTACTCTAATTATGTTCTTTGGTAGTCTTCTCAGATATTCCTCTATCTCATGCATGGAATGGTATCCACTAAGTTTTAGCGTTCTTTGAGAGAATCGCTCCTTTGCATGTATACCTGAGGGAGTCCCAGAGATTTTTTCTACCTTTTCGCCTTCAAAGAAGGTATAAAAGTCCTCTTCAACCTTGCCGTAGTAGGACAAAAATAGTGGCTTGTCCTTTGTGTATTCTTCAAGCTGTGCTATGTCTTCTTGGAGGGCAATGTCGCACCTACTTGCTACCACACAGTGGCTATAGCTCAGCTGTGAAATAAAAAGCGGGTCTTTTTCAAAGTCCTTCCAACTGTCTGCGGATACTACACAAACCACAAGGTAAGAAGAAAAGTTAGAGGTTTCCAAAGCCTGCATAATAGGGTATGGCTCGGAAACTCCAGAGGTTTCTACTATGAGAATGTCTGTGTCTTTTAGATGTTTAAGAACTTCAAGAAGCTCTGCATTGGTTTCACAACAAAAGCACCCTCCCTCCACTCCCATAACCCTTAGACCTTCTCGGTAATAGGATATTTTGTCATAGCTAACCTCTCCAAAGTCGTTAACAACTATGCCTAACTTCTTGTGCTTGTATCTTTCTATCAGGCTTCTCAGGACAAAGGTGGTTTTTCCACTACCCAAAAAGCCTGTTATCAGTAAAGCACGCACAACTACACCAAGTAAGCCCTTGCTACCCTCTCAAAGACCTGATAGAAGTCCCTTACTACTTGCCCTTGAGCCTGTCCAGAGGCTGAGGTCTGTATCCTCTTTATTACCTCCCACTTTTCTGTGTCTACCACAAACACACTGTCTGCTACTCTGTTGGTTATATACATCTTTTTACCCACAAAGACCGCATGTCCCATATGCCTACCAACACCCACATCTACAACCTTCACAGACTTCCTTTGAAGAAGGTCTATAACCTCAAACTTAGTATCTCCATACTGAGTTATTACCGCATACCTATCATCGGGTGTGATATAGGCATGTCCCACGCCCTTTATTTCAGAGTTTATCTTTGCAACTTCCCTTTTTGTATCTGCGTCGTATATGGCTACGGTTGTTCCTTCAAAGGGGTTTGCTCCTCTGTTGCAAAGTATAAAGTGCTTTCCATCGTTGGTAAAGTTTCCATGATGTCCTTCTATCCTTGCCAACTCTTGCTTTTCCAAAGCATCAAGCTCAGGCTTTAGAATTCCCTTATAGGTTGGAGATGCTGGTTCTGAAACGTCATAGATATAAACGTTAGGAGCGGACATACCACCCTTGGGTTTGTTAAATTCCACAGTTACCCATAGTTCCTTGCCTCTCCAGTCAAAGTAGTGTGGGTTTCCAGAAACAGAGACTTCTCTTATAACCTTTCCATCCCTTCCAATAAGATAGAACTTATTGTCCGCATAGTTGCCTACCGCATATACCCTTCCGTCAGGAGACCAAGAGCCATGCATAGTAAAGTCTCCCTTGTGCTCCTTGTTGGCTACAGGTAGGTTAACGGTTGCTGTTATTTGGTTATTAGATGTGCTTATAAAGACAACTCTTGTAGCGTCTCCGTCAAGCCCAGAATGATTTACCGCCACAAGCCCACCATCTGGAGAGACAACGGGGTGCTTTGGTCTGTTCCCCGTTTCAAGATTTCTTACCAACTCAAGCCTTTGTGTGTCTATTATGCTAACCGTTCTATTATCTGCTGCGTTGTTAGCTACATAGAGAAATCTACCATCCTTAGAAATAGAACCAAGAGTGCCACCCTTTGCACCCGTTTCAATAACTTTCATGATTTCATCCTTCATAGGATCTATAGCTACCACCTTACCATCTCCCCTAAGAGCAAAAACGGGCATATTCTGAGAAGCGTAAGCAAACCTATTCAAGCCCAAAAGCACATAGGCACCACCAAAGCCAGCGGATACAAGTAGCTCTCTTCTTGTTAGCATGTTTTCACCTCCTATGGGTTTTGCAACTATTTTAAGGCTTGTTTGAAGATGCTTTCAATAATTTCTACTTATCAATAGCGTAAAGTATAATTATTTAAGAAATTAATTACATTCTCTATTAGTTAAAGCCTTAATCAAAGACAAAAAATACAACAAAAAAGCTAAAAATGTGGTAAAGGTAAAGGAGCCTCTCACAGACAGGTCAAAACCTACCCTCAAGTCAAAAATTGAAAGCAGTTCCACTACCTGTATGACAGCCTTACCCATAAGCTCCAAAGGAAGGGTGGGAAGGCTAAAGAAGGTGATAAGCTCCAAAACTCCGTAGGCAGTAAAGGGAAGTAGCATATAGCCCACAAGGGGACTAAAAAGCACACTGCCAAGACTTGTATGGGTAAAGGAAAGCAATAGAGGGGACACTCCAAGAAAGGCAAAAAGAGAAACTCCAAAGGGTAGTCCCAAGTTTCTGTATGCCCATGAGCCTTCCGAAGGCAAAAGCCTAAGACCAAGAATTATGTATAGGACTGCAAAGAAGGAAAGCCAGAAGGAAAAGGACTGGGAAAACTCAGGTCTATACAAAAGCAAGAGAGAACCAGAAAAGAGCAGTATGCCAAAAGAGTTTGGTCTACCTTCAGAAAGCCTCACTAAGACCCAAAGCAAAAGCATAAGCCAAGCCCTAAGAACTG
>JAXSNY010000049.1:0-5166 GCA_037925365.1 Aquificaceae bacterium | reverse complement strand
CCTTTGAACTTCTATGTAAAAGGCATTTTGGTCTCGTTAGAGACTACTTTAACCTTGATGCTTATAGAGTTCTAATAGCTAAGAGAAGCACTGACAACTTACCAGTGTCCGAAGCGACTGTCAGGCTCTTTATAGAAGACATAAAACAGCATACCGCAGCACTGGGTAATGGACCAGTAAGTGCCCTTGATAGAGCCCTTAGGAAGGCCCTTGAGGAGTTTTATCCAAGCCTTAAAGAGGTTCAACTTATAGACTATAAGGTTAGGATAGTAAACGAATCAGAAGGCACTTCTGCAAAGGTTAGAGTCCTTATTGAGTCTACAGATGGGAAGAGGAAATGGGGAACTGTGGGAGTCTCAGAAAACATAATAGAAGCCTCCTGGATAGCCCTTACAGACAGCCTTATTTACAAACTTCACAAGGATGAAGAAGAAGTTATAATTTAGAGTTATGAGACGGTGGTTGTTTGTTATACCCTTCTTGCTATCTATGGCAGAGCCAGTCAAAGACAGCAAACTAAGGGTGGAGCTTGAAGACAAGGATGGCTTAAAACACAGTCTTAGAGGTCTTGTATGCAACGGTAGAGATAACCTAAGGGTCAGGGAAGGAAAAGTAGAATATACGGTCAACTTTTCAAGCCTTAGGTCTATTGAAGTTCTTGGTCAAGATGGGACACAGTTGAGGGTCAGAATTTCCTTCAAGGACGGTCCGTCAAGAGACTATCTTATACCAGCAAACACATACTGCAAAGGGAATTCTCAAACTGGTGAGGCAGGGTTTTATCTAAGAGATGTTAAGACTATATTTATTATGACGGAGGAAAAGTAAAAATGAAAAGGTTTAAGCTACTTGGTTTGTTTTTTGCAACCTTTGCAGTAGGCTTTTTACTGGGAAGTGCAGGTGCATCTCAAGGTAGCAAGCAAGAGGACGAATACAAATACTTCAGGATGTTTACCGATGTGTTTCGCACCGTCAAGGAAAATTATGTAGGGGAAGTCAATACAAGGGAGCTTATATACGGAGCACTCAATGGAATGCTCAAATCCCTTGACCCCTTTTCTACCTTCTTTACTCCAGAACAGTATAAAGAGTTCAAGCAAGAAACAGAGGGAGAGTTTGGTGGCGTAGGTATAGAGATAGGTATGGACAAGGGAAGACCTATAGTCATATCACCCATAGAAGGCACACCAGCTTACAGGGCAGGTATAAGGTCTGGTGACACGATAATTGAAATAGATGGTGAAGATACCTCTAATATGAACCTAATGGACGTGGTAAAGAAGATAAGGGGCAAGCCGGGAACAAAAGTAATCTTAACAATAATGAGAAAGGGTGCAGATAAACCCATAAAGGTTGAGTTAGAAAGGGCGGTTATAAAGGTAGAAAGCGTTAAATGGACAAAAGTGGAAGAAGTGGGATATATAAGGCTCTCTCAGTTTACAGAGGGTGCAGGTAGGGATGTGGAAAAAGCGGTAAGGAATCTTATGTCTCAGGGTGTAAAAGGGATAGTGCTTGACCTCAGAAACGACCCTGGTGGACTTTTAACAGAAGCTGTAAATGTATCTGAGGTCTTTTTAAAGGAAGGTAAGCTCGTGGTTTATACGAAGACAAAAAACGGCGAGGTGACAAGGTACTTCTCAAGGAAAAAGCCTATGCTCCCAGAAAATGTTCCTCTCGTTGTTCTTATAAACAAGGGTTCAGCCAGTGCATCGGAGATAGTTGCAGGTGCACTGCAAGACCACAAGAGGGCTATACTTGTGGGTGAAAAGAGCTTTGGGAAAGCGTCCGTGCAAAACATAATACCACTTGAAGATGGCTCAGCGATAAAGCTAACGGTAGCCCACTACTACACACCCTTAGGAAGGCTAATAGACAAAAAGGGCATACAGCCAGATGTGGAGGTTAAAGTCTCGGAAGAACAAGAAGAAAAGCTCCAAGAGACCATAAGGCAAAAAAGGCTTCATGGTGCAACCGGTGTGATACTTGAGCCAGAGCTTGACCCACAGCTAAAGAAGGCTATAGAGATAATCAAATCTAGTCCTAAGGGTTATGCACACACTGGCGGTTGAAACCTCCTGCGATGAGACCGCACTTTGTATATACTCTGACAAAAAAGGAGTAGTAGGAGACATAATACTTTCTCAAGCAAAGGTGCATTTCCCTTATGGTGGAGTAGTGCCTGAACTTTCTGCAAGGGAACACACAAGAAACCTTCTACCTCTTTTGGACAGACTTCTAAAAGAGACAGGCTTTGACCTAAAGAAGATAGACCTTATCTCCTTTACCCTCACACCTGGGCTAATCCTCTCTTTGGTGGTAGGTGTGAGCTTTGCCAAGGCTTTGGCTTATGCCTTAAGGAAACCCCTTGTCCCAGTCCACCATCTGGAAGGGCACATATACTCTGTTTTTCTTGAAAAGCCAGTAAGCTATCCCTTTCTTGCTTTCATAGTTTCTGGAGGTCATACAGACCTATACCTTGTGGAAGACTTTGGCAGATACCTTTTTCTTGGTGGAACTCTTGACGATGCGGTGGGAGAAAGCTACGACAAGGTAGCAAAGCTAATGGGACTTGGATATCCGGGTGGTCCTGTAATTGACAGGCTTGCCAAGCAGGGTAAACCTCTCTATAACTTCCCAAGACCTATGATAGAAGAGGATACTCTTAATATGTCCTTTAGTGGTTTAAAGACTGCGGTCAGAAGGCTCGTAGAGACTCAGGAGTATTCAAAGGAAGACCTCTCCGCTTCTTTTCAAAAGGCTGTGATGGACATTTTGGAAAGAAGGGCACTTTTGGCGATGGAGAAAACTGGTGTAAGAAGGCTTGTGATAGTGGGTGGCGTTTCTGCAAATTCAGAGCTAAGAAGACGCTTTTCAGAACTCTCAGAAAGGTTTGGCTTTGAACTTCATATACCTCATCCGAGGCTTTCTACCGATAACGCTCAGATGATAGCCTATGCAGGTATGGAAAGGTTTAAAAGGGGCATAACCGCACCAGAGGATATTAATCCAGAGCCTAATGTGCCTTTGGAGGTTTTTGGAAGAAAGTGGGGTTAGCCAATTTTAAAACTTCCACCCTTCTGACCTAAATAGTTCAATCAAATCATAACATTCTATTCCGTATTCTTTTGCAACCGCTGGTATCCTATTGGCTTTATTTTTTGATTCTTGCGTGAGAATTACATGTTTTCCCTTAAACAATAGAAACCTTACTCTAACTACAGCAAGAGCTATTAACCATGGATCGGCATTAGCTTTACCTTCTTCCTTAGCTAAGAAACTGTATTTACTCAAAATCTCTTTTACCTTCTCTACCTGCTCGCTGTCTGGACTTATGAAAAGCATATCACTCTTCCTGAACCACTTTATTAAACCATCATCTCTTATTTCTTTCCTAACTTCCTCTGGTGCGATGAACCTTTTAAATTTACATAACTTTTCTAATTCCTTCCATAAACCTTCAAATATATCCATTGGATACTTGTCCTTTAAATCAATTAAGGCACTCGTATCTACTATATACACTACCTTACTCATATTAAATAATGTTGAAGTTCTTTTTTGATTTTATATAGGCTCTCAAGGTTTACATCTAAATACTCAAGCAAGTCTTGCGTTGTTATAAGATTTCTTTCTTTAGCTTCAAAAAGTAAGGACAAAAACTTTGCACCTCGCTCTTGCAATCTTTTTTTATGTAAAGGAGGTCTTATGGGTATCTTAGAAGTTGTATCTTCAAGTTTTTTGATCCGTGTTTGATAAGTGCTTTCATCTATTCTCCTTAATAAATATAACTTAGTTAGCACTGCTTTTTTGCTTACTTTGAACTTCTTTGAAATATCTTCAACTACACCCTCTCCCTTTAATTCAAACTCCCTTGCCAAAATATCTTTGGGTAGTAAAAATTCCGATGCAAATACATTGCACCACTTTTCTACTTTTGGATCTACAAAAACATCCTCTGTGTATATCTCGCTTATACCAAGAAGTATATGCGCGTATTCGTGGAATAGGGTAAATATCCTTGCCAGTATATTGTCTGATGTGTTCACAACTATGAAAGGCGGGTCTTTGTCCATTAAAACAAAACCCCTGGCTTCTTTTATAGGAAATTTCATCTGCATAACAATTATGTTTTTTTCTTCTATAACCCTTCTCCAAGCATTGAATGCTTCGTAAGCATTTTTCCAACTAAGTTGCTCTTGTATGGAGATGTTTATGCTTTCTCTTTCCTGCAAGGCTGTTTTTCTTGGATCATCTTCAAGGCTATAACTTTTAACATTAGGTTTAGGGTCTATTCCCATTTCCTTCATAAGCTCGTTTATGATTGATTGATAGTATCTTGCCTTCCTAAGGACAAGGAGAAACTCTTTTGAAAAACCTTCCTCGGATTTAGGTAATATCCTAAAAGAAGAATTAATAGGCTTCTCATCAGGGGGTTTGGAAAGTAATAGTGCGGACAATGGTCTCTTGAAGTATTCTGACATTAACTCAAGTTGTCTAAACGTAGGTGAAATTACACCCTTTTCTATTTGCATATAGGCATCCTTTGAAATTCTTAGCTTTTTTGCTATCTCTTCCGCTTTATAGCCTGCACTTTCTCTTGCCCACCTTATAACCTCTGGGTTCACATCTACCTTGAAATTTTTCCTACCCATTTCTACAGAAACCTCTCCACCTTATACCCCCTCATAAACTCCTCTCCACTCATAACCTTTCCCTTTGGAGATACAAGCTCAAGCACCTCCACCGCACCCTTTCCACAGGCAACTAAGAGTTTTTTCCTATCAAGAACCTCTCCCGGGTTTCCTTGAGCTTCCACGGTTTTAACCCTAAGGACTTTAATCCTTTCTCCTTTTTCTGTCAATGTATAGCAGTCTGGGTATAAGCCTCTTATTCTGTCTCTTACGCTTTCTGCATCCGCTTTCCAGCATATTCTTAGTTCTTCCTTTTGCACTGGTGGTGCATAAAGTGCCTTGCTGTGGTCTTGTGGTATGGGTTTTATATTGCCCTTAAACCATTCCCTTAAGGTCTTTACCAAAAGGCTTGCTCCCTTTTGAGAGAGCCTTTCTGAAAGGGTCTTTAGGTTATCCTCTAAGTGGATGGGCTCTTCTTCCTGAGAGAGAATATCTCCTGTGTCCATCCCCTCATCCATAAGCATGACTGTGTTTC
>JAXSNY010000048.1:0-5577 GCA_037925365.1 Aquificaceae bacterium | reverse complement strand
GGGAGAAGTCCTCCAATCCCAACCTTATCAAGAAGAGGAGTAAAGTGCAAAAACACAAACAAAAATCCAGCCAGAAGATAAGAGGGCAAAAGTAGCCTGCTTTTTGAAAGATATAGGCTCACCAAAACAAAAGCGGAAAAGTAAGAAAACCCAGCCCAGTTAGCTTCTACCCTTTTGAAAAGAGAAAGCACCCCAAAGAAGAGAAAGGGTATAAGGGAGAAAAAGACAAAGAATGCGGTTTTTCCCTCCTTTATGTTCTTAAACCAGAGGTATGGCAAAAGTAAAAAGGGAATGATTGAAAGCAAAAGAGCCTGACCTGCAAGAAACTCAAGGAAAGAGCCAAAGTTTAAAAGGCTTGCGGACTTGCTGGCAAGGGTGGAGACATGTTTGAAGGAGACAAAGTCATGCTTATAGTTCCAATACAAAACAGGCAAGGATAAAAGAAAGGCGGGAATTAGACTAAGATAAGGCTTGTAGTCTTTAAGCAGGCTTCTTTTAAAGAAAAAGCCATATAAAAGTGCACAGGGAAGAAGAAAAACCGCTGGATACTTACCCAAAAAGGCAAGACCACCCAAAAATCCCGCCAAAAGCCAGAGCCAAAAAAGGTTTTTCTCAAAGGCAAAAAATAGCACCATAAGGCTAAAAGACCAGAAGAAAATAAAAGGCGCATCTGTGGTCATAAGCAGGGAGTTTATGCCAAAGCCTATGGTTATCTGTGGCAGGGTAGAGGCTATTATGGCAGGCCTATCGTCAAAAACTTTTTTTACAAAAAGGTAAGTAAGCAAAGAAAGTAGAAAGGACAAGACTATGGGTGTTATCCTTACCGCAAGCTCTGAAACACCAAAGATTTCTCTTGTCAAAAAGTTCAAATAGGCAACCATAGGGGGTTTTGAATAGTAGCTTAGGTCTAAGTGCCTTGACCAGTCCCAGTATTGAGCTTCCTCTGGCGTGAGGTCAAGGGGATAATAGACCACATAGAGGACTCTGAGAAGCAGTAAAAACAGGTTAAAAGCTACAACTACTATCACGACTTAAAGCTGTATTCCTTACCCTCTAAGAGCCTCGCAAGATTATCCTTGTGCCTGTATAAGATGAGTAAGAACATAAGGAATGCCATGAAGAACATTTTGAAGGGGTAATCTGAGAAAAGAAGGAGCAAAACCGCAAGAGCGGAAGCAGAAAGAGAAGCAACAGAAACTATACCTTTCCACCTAAATATAAGTCCCCAGAAGGCTATGGAAAGAATCGCAATTAGTGGAGAGACCGCAGTAAGAGTGCCAAAGGCGGTAGCCACACCCTTTCCACCTTTGAAGTTGTGAAAAACCGGATACATATGCCCCAAAAGGCTTGCAAGTCCTACAAAAAAGGCAATCCAGCTATCAAGTCCAAAGTAGAGCCTTGCAAGAAGCATAGGAATTAGACCTTTGGAAAAGTCAAGCAGAAAAACCAAAACAGCGTATTTTTTACCCAGTGCTCTTCCCACATTGGTAGCACCCACATTTCCACTCCCCACAGACCTTATATCCACACCCTTTGCCTTTGCTATGTGCTCTCCAAAGAGAACTGAACCATAGAGATAGGAAAAGATTACAAGGAGCATGCTGTCCATGAAAACTATGATACCCTAAATCTATGCAGGTGATAGGTTATTTTATACTCCTGCTCCTTGCCCTCTACTTTCTTTTTATAAAGCCCTATCTTATGGCGAGGAACATAGAGATTAAGGTAGAGGGGATGAGGCTTAGCTTTGAAAGGGGTCTAAGTTTTAAGAGCTTTCTTTTATATGTGCTTCTTAAGGAGAAAACCATCCACCTTTTTGTCAGCAATGGAACCATAAGACCGTGGGACATTAAGGCTGGTGAGTTTAGCCTTATAGAGGTTTCCAAAGCTCCACCTTCTGACAAACCCTTTGACTATGACTTTGGACCCCTTGTAAAGTTTGCAAGTAGGTTAAACCTTAGGGTAGACAAGCTATATATTTCTACGAACCAAGTGCTTAACGGAGAAAGCCTTACGCTTTTTATACCGACAGTTGAGTTAAAGAAAGGTAAGATATATTCCACTGGATGGGCACAGGTTTACAGAACACATCACAAGGACATAAGCCATATTGAAGTTTTCCTAAAGCAAGCTCACATAGAAGGGAAAAATCTCATATTGGACCAAGCTCAAGTAAGAAACGATTTATATAACCTTAGCTTGAGTGGTGTATGGAAAGGTAAAAAGGGAACATTTCAAGCGGAAGGACACATAGAACCTATTGAAAGGGATAGTTTCTCTCTAACTAAGACTAACATAAAACTATCAGGAAGTCTAAGCTACACTCAAATAAGGGCAAGTTTTTCTGGTTATTCTCAACTGCTTGATATGAAAAATAGGAGAGAATTTAGGGGTCTGAGATTGGAAGGTGAATACCTATGGGAATGGAAGGGAAAAAACCAGCTCAAAGGGTTCATAACCGATGGCTTTACTAATGCGGAAGTTAACTATTCTCTAAGCGATGGAATTTTGCAGATAGTGTTTAGAGGTTTTCCAGTAGACCAAAGGCTTTTGGGCATAAATCAGAGCTTGTCCGCTGTAGCTAACGGACAGCTTGAGCTTGATTTGAAGAAGAGAAGTTTAACCCTTTATGCTTATTCTCCTACCGCAAGATTTGAAAATCAAGAGGTAAGGGGTGTTAGCCTTAGGTTGTCTTTTAACTTCCAGGAAGTTCAAAGGGGGAATATTGAGTTTTCTGTATCTCAACCCTTCTTACTCTCCGTGGAAGGGAGTTTTTACCAAAGAGATTTTGTAGGGAATGTAAGCCTTATAGGATACAAGCTAAAACAAGAGGGGGCTTCTGCGGTGGTTTCCTATAATGGGTCTCTTGGATTTCAGCGAGGTCAAGTCTTTAGTTATGGTAGAGGAAGGTTAGAAAGCCTATCTTTGAGAGATATAAACCTCGGAAATCCAAGTTATGACCTGTTCATTGAAGGGGATATTTACAGGGTGAATCTAAGTGGAGAGGGCTATTATCTCTCTGGTGGAGGTTCTCTAAAAGAGAAGGATTTTTCTGGCAGGTTAATACTTGAGGGTTTGAATCTCTTGTATGCGGGAGTTAGCACGGAGTCTTTAAAAGGAAAAGTAGATTTAAAACTCAAAGGAAACAAGCTGTGGAGTTCTGGAAGGCTTGAAGGTAGACTTCTGAGAGAAAAAGTATCCTCTTGGGCAGATGTGTCCTTTGAGATAGAGCAAGTAGGTGGAGGGTTAAGGGGAAACCTTAGGGGAAGTCTTAGGGATATAAACATTTTTCAGTTTCCTTATTCAAAGGGTAGTTTTGAAGGGAAGTTAGATGGTCAAAAAATTTTCTTTTCTTTTGACCTTAAGGATGAAATAAAGGGTAGGGGCTACTATGACTTTAAGGAGGGTTCTTATACTCTTGAAGGCTCTTTAAAACACACACAGGGAGACCTTTATGTCCTTTCAGACTACCGTTTAAGGGGTAGGAATAAGGATATAAACCTTGAAGTTTTAGGAAGCGGTATATATAAAAACTACGCTTTTCCAATTAACGCAGAATTGCAAGTAAGCGAAGAGGAGCTAAAAGCTTCAGTAAAGGGCTTTACCCTTAGAGAGGGCATTATAACCCTTAGAGTGCCTAACGTAAAGGTGTATGGAAGCATAGAAAGGGGTAGCATAGAGGTAGAGCCACTTACAGTTAGCATAGGGCAGGAAAGGCTATCAACCATAGAGTTTCAAAGGGGAGAGTATAGCGCTAAGAGTGTTTCACTCAAGGGTAGGCTGTATGGTGTTCTTGAGGGTTGGCTTGACCTTTACTATGAGGGCGGTTTAAGGCTTTCCTCTGAGGGGACGATTGACCTTAGCAGGCTTTTTTCTGTGATAAGGAGTAGGGTTCTTGCGGACGCTGAGGGCAGGATATCTTATAAGCTATCTTATACAGACAGATTGACCTTGAAGGCGAGCTCTGAAAGGATAACCCTTAGGTCCAGATACCTTGCCATACCACTTTCTGGCAAACTTGAGGTAAACTTTAAAGACAACAAGCTCTCAGGCTCTGCAAGGCTAAGCGGGAATGAGAGAGCTTTTATTCTCCTAAGTTTGCAGGGAGATGAAAAAAACGCACAGCTTAGCTTTGAGGCTACACAATTACCTATTCTCTACAGAAATGACGCTATAAGAGCCAATATGTTTGTTTCGGGGAAGGGGCTTTTAAGCTCTGATTATAGGAACTTAAATATAAAGGGTGAGTTTTATACCTCTGGAGTCCTTAATGTGCAGAGAATCAACAGACAGTCTGGAGCAAGTCCTGAAGACTACAAGAGGGTCAATCTTGACCTATTTATCGTTTCTTCTGAACCTTTGAGACTTAATCTTCCAGAGGGCTATGTTTATGCGGACGTATCTGCAAAGATAAGGGGCACTCTTTATGAGCCTAATTATACAGTGAACGCTTACCTTAAGGGAGGTGCTTTGAGATACTTTGAAAGGGAGTTTTATGTAAAAAGGGGTGAGATAACCTTTACCGGCAAAGACAGCCAAATGGACCTCACCATAATAGCACCCACACTGGATTACAGCATTATCATTGACCTTAAAGGAAACCCCCAGTATCCAAAGGCGATAGTAAGGTCAGAGCCTCCCAGAGATACAAGAGAGGTGCTTACCACTTTGGTCCTCGGAGGTGCGGAAACAGAGGGGCTTATACCAGTGGGCGGTGCCCTTATAAGCCAGATACCGCAAATAAGTGGTCTCATAGAGGGTGCGAAAGGCATGACAGGTCTTGACATAAGGGTTCAAGTGTCACCATCTGTATCTCCCACAGGAGAAGTTGGGTTAAGTGCGGTAATTTCCAAAGACTTAACTCAGAGAATAACGGTGGAACACAGGCAAAGCACTCTGAAAAACCCAAAGGAAACTTACACAGGCGGGGATGTAAAGCTCACACCCAACACTTCCATAGGTGGAAGATACTACTCAGACAGAACTCAAGAAGTAAGGGTTAGGTTGAGAAGGAAGTTTGACTTCTGAGCCTTTTTAACCCAGAGAAGGCGTAGTCTATCCACGAAAGGGAGAGCATAAGCACACTGACCCAAAGCATAAACTGAGAGGGAAAACCAGCCAGACACAAAACAATAAAAAGCGATAGGGTAAAGGTAAAAGCCTTACCTAAAAGCCTTGCGGACGGAACGCTTCCATTTCTGCTGGTGAGGATAGCCCCTCCCACGAGGAGAAACAGGTCTCTTGCCAAAACAGCGTAGAGGAAAGCAGGAGGCATAAGCTGAAGCCTATAGGTGCATACGAAAAGCCCACACAAGACCATTACCTTGTCTGCCAAAGGGTCAAGCACCTTGCCAAGCTCTGTCTGAGCTTTCAACTTCCTTGCAAGAAAGCCATCCAAGGCGTCAGAAAGAGCAAGCGGAAGGAAGATAAGAATTAGATAATCCCTCGGAGCAAGAAGAAGCGTTGGACTAAGTATTAGCCTAAGAAAGGATAAGAGGTTTGGTAGGTTAGTCAATAAGTAAGAGTATCCTTTAGTATGGACAAATATCCCTTTTGTGGGCATTTATCTACACCTCG
>JAXSNY010000047.1:0-5821 GCA_037925365.1 Aquificaceae bacterium | reverse complement strand
GGCGCCTGTATTATCTTTATGCAGTTATTCCCTTCTTCTATAGCGGACAGGACTGTGCTGAAAAACTTCTCTTGAGCCCTTCTTCTCTCAAGACCTTTCTTAAGAAGAAATTCATACACTTCAAGAGTCATGCTAAAATTCTAAGCTATGACGAACTTTTTAATAACTGGATGTGCAGGCTTTATAGGTTGGAAAGTCTCAGAAAAACTCCTTCAGAAAGGCTACAGCGTGGTAGGTCTGGACAACATGAACGACTACTACGACAAAAGGCTAAAGGAGTATAGGCTATCACTTCTCAAAAGGTATGAGAATTTTACCTTCTACCCCGTGGATATAGAAGACAAGGAGTCTCTAAAAGGGGTTTTCAAAAAACACTCCTTTGACTGTGTCATAAACGAGGCAGCGAGGGCTGGAGTGCGTTATTCCATAGAAAACCCTTATGTTTACTTTACCACAAACACCATAGGCACCTTGAACCTGCTTGAGCTATGCAAAGACTTTGGTATTAAGAAGTTCGTATTGGCTTCTACATCTTCTCTCTATGCGGGGCAAAAGATGCCCTTTAGAGAAGACCTGCCTGTTAACACACCCATATCTCCCTACGCTGCTTCAAAAAAGTCCGCAGAGGTGCTTTGCTACACTTACCACTACCTTTATGGCATAGATGTGTCAATTGTTCGCTACTTTACCGTTTACGGTCCTGCAGGCAGACCAGATATGAGTATTTTTAGGTTCATAAAATGGGTGCTTGAGGACAAACCCCTTGAGGTCTTTGGTGATGGTTCTCAAAGCAGGGACTTCACCTACATAGACGATATAGCGGAAGGGACTATTTTGGCTACAAAGCCTCTCGGGTATGAGGTTATAAACCTTGGAAACAACAAACCACACACACTTTCGGAGGTTATATCTCTAATTGAAAAATACACAGGGAAAAAGACTGTGCTTGAGCTCAAAGACTTTCACAAGGCAGACATGAAAGCCACATGGGCGGACATACAAAAGGCTCAAAGCCTTCTTGGCTGGAAGCCAGAGGTAGACCTTGAGGAGGGAATAAGAAGAACCGTGGAGTGGACTTTGGAAAACTGGGGATGGGTAAGGGAAGTTAAGGTTTAGGCTTTATTGTGTTAAAATAAAAATAGCAAAATATAAAAGGGAGGTAGAAGATGAAAGTCATACTCAGAAAGCCTTCAGAGGATGTCCCAGATAGCTTTGTATGTGAAACGCTTTTAAAAGCTTTGAACATTTCTGTGAGCAACTGCGAGGAAAAGCTAAGGTTGCAGGGTCATATAGAGTTTCAGGTAAGCCCGGACAGGCTATCTCAGATAGAAAGTATAATTAAAAGATACAGCTTCTTATCTTACGAAGTTGTCCCTGAAGACAAAGACCTTATTACTGTGAAAGTTGCCTTTGGCAAAGGCACTACACCTTCCCTAGCCTGCAACATACTTTCTGGGATATTAGGATATAGAGTGGAAAACTGTGAGCGGGAGTTCAAAGAGAAAGGAGAAATATACCTTGAACTTGAACCAGAAAAAGCTCGTAAACTTGTAGATGCTTCAAAAACCTATCCCTTTTTGAAGGTCACCCCGCTTAAGGAACTTTATTCTACAAAGGTAGGTTTTAGTGTGGAAAAGGAGGGTGGTATTTCAGAAAGTTTATCCCTCGTTAGACAAAATCCCGGCTTCTTCTTTGCCTTTTCTTTTGTTTATGTTGTTATTTTATTGCTTTCCTTTCTACCCCTGATTGGCTTAGTATTTAGTTTCATAAATAGTCTTTTTCTCTATGCTGTTCTACTATACATTACCGCACATAGTCTATCAAAACAAAAAGAAGGACTTTCCCTCTCGAAAGTTCAAAACTATTTTATGCCTTCTCTTGGAATAAATATAGGTGCTTGGGTTTTCCTAATATTAGTTGGACTTTTATCTATATTGCTATTGATACCTTTTGGGATTTTGGGTGCATTAAGCGATGCAATCCAAGAAAATTATTTTAACGAGGATGTTGTGGCATCTTTGATTATATGGCTTCTTCTTTTATTCCTATTTATAGGGTATTATATCTACGCTATTCCACTGATTTATTCAAAAGCCTTTAGAGATGGTTTAACCTTTGAAGCGGGGTTCAAAGCTGTTTTTTATCCCTTTATACCTGCTGGATTAAAAGAAGCTTTTAGTAATACGTATTTCAAGCATTCCTTTCTCTGGATGGCTTTTATAACCGTGGTAGCTATTTTAACAGTAGTGTCCGCTATCACTTTAATACTCATACCTGTTGCCCTTTCCCTCATATGTTGGATGATTACTTACACTGCCATTGTCATAAGAGACTACACAGTTATTTACTATAAGCCAGCTTTATAGGGTTGATAAGTAGAGCTTATAGTGTTATAAAAACTCTGAAAGTTCTACAGGTTGTAATGTGTATATCTTTTTACTAAAGGAGGTCTATCATGGAGATAGGCGGTAGCTTTTATGACAGGAAAGCCTACAGCACTTGCTATATGTGTGCCTGCAGATGTGGTATAGAGGTTTATGTAAGAAACAACAAGGTGACATACATAAAGGGAAACGACGCCCATCCAACTAATAAGGGTGTTCTCTGTGCCAAGGGTTCATCTGGGATAATGAAAGAATATAGTCCTGCAAGGCTCAGGAAACCTCTACTGAGAGTGGGTCCAAGAGGCTCTGGGCAGTTCAAGGAAATAGAGTGGGAAGAAGCACTTGAGATAGCTACCCAGTGGCTGGAAGAGGCAAGAAAGAAGGGACCCTATAAGATTGCCTTCTTTACAGGAAGAGACCAGATGCAGCAGATAAACAGCTGGTTTGCTAGCCAGCTTGGGACAGTCAACTGGGCGGCGCACGGAGGTTTTTGTTCTGTAAATATCGCTGCCTCTGGTCTGTATTCCATTGGCGGCTCTTTCTGGGAGTTTGGAGAGGCGGACTTTGAAAACACCAAATACTTTATGCTTATAGGCGTGGCGGAAGACCACTCTTCTAATCCCTTCAAGCTGGGTATTCAAGAAATGAAACGCAAAGGTGGAAAGTTTGTGGTGGTAAACCCAGTTAGATGGGGCTATGGTGCAGTAGCGGACGAGTGGGTGCCTATAAAGCCTGGCACGGACGGTGCTTTCTTTATGGGTATAATGCACGTGCTTTTTAAATACAACCTTGTTAACTGGGAGTTTCTAAAAGAATACACCAATGCAAGCTGGCTTGTAATTCAAGCACCGGGCACCTCAAAGGACGGTCTCTTTTACAGAAACGCAGAAGGTAAGCCTATGGTCTATGATAAGAGGTCTCAGTCCTTTAAGCCTGCGGACAGGATAGTGCCAGATAACCTTGACCCTGCCTTTATAGGAGAGTTCACCACGCCAGAAGGCTATAAGGTGAGACCTGCCTTTGATATATTCGCAGAAAGGCTTGTAAAGGACTACAGCCCAGAAAAGGTGGAAAAGATAACGGGGATACCTGCAAAGGACATAGAAAGAATAGCCAAGGAAATGGGAACTATAGCCCTGTATCATCCAATAGAACTACCTATTGAGTGGACAGACGTATGGGGAAGAAGGCACAAGAAGGTTATAGGCAGACCTGTCTCCTTCCATATGATGAGGGGTGTGGCATCTCATAGTAACGGTTTTCAAAGTGCAAGGGCTGTTTTCTTGCTTATGATGATGCTGGGTGTGGTGGATGTGCCTGGAGGTTTTCTTAATAAGCCACCCTATCCCAAGCATATAGAAGACCTTCCAAAACCTTACAAGATTACCAGACCTGATGAGATAAAGTATGGAGAGGTGTATCCCGGACCACATCTTGGTTATCCTCAAAACCCCGATGACCTTCTTGTGGACGAAAAGGGCAACCCTGTAAGGATAGACTATGCCTATAGTTGGTGGTTTCCTCTAACCGCTCACGGTCTTATACAAAACGTTATACCCGCAGCATACGAGGGCAATCCTTACCACATTGAGGTGCTTATGATATTTATGGCAAACATGGCATGGAACTCCTCTCAGAATATACCCTACATAATCCAAGCCCTAACTGCCACAGACCCAGCGGGCAATTACATAATCCCTAAGGTTATAACCATAGATGCCTTCTATAGCGAGCAGGTTGCATACTCGGACTTGGTATTTCCGGATGCCACCTACCTTGAGCAGTGGTTTGCTTTGTCTTTGCTTGATAGACCACCCTCTGCGGTAGATGGTCCTGTGGATGCCCTAAGACATCCCATAGTAGACCCTCTGGCAAACGGCTACGATGTGAGAGGTTGGGGTGATGTGATGGTGGAGCTTGGCTCAAGGCTAAAGCTCCCTGGCTTTTTAAACCCAGATGGCTCAAGGAAATATAAGGACTTTAAGGACTTTCTTATAAACTGGCAGATAAGACCTGGTGTGGGTGCTCTTGCAGGATGGAGAGGCAAAAACGGAGACAAGCACTTTGTGGGAGAACCAAACCCTAACCAGCTTGAAATGTATATAAAGAACAGGGGCTTTTTCTATTACAAACTGCCAGAGAATATGAGGTTTTACAGGCATGCAAACAAGGACTACCAAGAATGGGCGGTAAGCGTAGGTTTTATGAAGAAGGTAGCTCCTATAGTCTTTAACTTCTACCTTGAAACGCTACAAACCTTTAGGCTTGCAGGTCAAGGATTGTGGGAAGGCAAAAACCAACCACCCAACGACCCCATACTCAGAGAAAGACTTGTTAAATACTTTGACCCTCTACCTTTCTGGTATCCACCCTTTGAGGAAGAGGTCTCCAATAAGGACTATCCTCTCTATGCCTTTACACAGAGACCCCAATGGATGTATCACTCTTGGGACTCTCAAAATGCATGGCTAAGGCAGATATCCTCAAGAAACTACCTTTATATGAACCCCAAGACCGCAGAGAAACTTGGCATAAAGCACCTTGAATGGGTATGGGTTGAGTCCAGGGTAGGAAAGGTAAAGTGCCAAGTATTCCTAACAGAAACTACAGAACCCAACTCTGTGTGGACTTGGAATGCCATAGGCAAAATGAAAGGGGCATGGGGTCTAAAGCCAGAAGCTGATGAAGGGCATGAAGGCTTTCTCCTCAACCATGTTATACCCCATAGCATACGCATAGGAGGAAGGGAAGTCTACTATGGAGACCCAATAACAGGACACCTTGCTTGGTTTGACACAAAGGTAAAGGTCTATAAAGCGGAAGACCAAACCCCAGAAACCTATCCACAGTTTGAAATAGAGCCACTTGACTATATTAAGGAAAGGTGGACTCCTGTGCTGAGGTATAAGCCATGAAGACCCTTGAGAAGAAGACTGTGGCGGACTATGAGGCATTGCCAGAAGGCAGTCCATACCAACTCATTGAAGGAGAGCTTGTTATGAGTCCAGCACCGGGATTTGAGCATTTTGGAAGCTCTTTTAACCTTGTCCTAAGGCTTGCAGATATTGTATATCGCACTGGCAAAGGAAGGGTCATCTACGCTCCAGTGGACTTATATCTTGACGAAGAGAATGCCTACCAGCCAGATATAATGGTAGTTTTAAAAGGTTCAAAGGCAAAGATAACCAGAAAAGGCGTGTATGGACCGCCTGATGTGGTGGTGGAGATACTCTCACCCTCTACCGCTTACTATGACTTGACTCAAAAGAAGGATGTTTATGAGAGGTCTGGAGTGAGAGAATACTGGCTTGTGGACCCTCTTAGGAGAACCTTTGAGGTATATCTCAATACAGAAGAAGGCTTTAAACTCATAAGCAAGGCAAAGGGTAAGGGTGTGGTGAGGTCTGAGGTGCTTTCTTTGGAGCTTGAGCTTGAAG
>JAXSNY010000046.1:0-5942 GCA_037925365.1 Aquificaceae bacterium | reverse complement strand
TGCTCTAAGTCTTTCAGAAGAGGAATACAGAAAAATTTCCACAAAGGCACTTCAAACCGCAAGCCAATACTCAATAAAAAGCACTGTAGACAAGTATGTGGAGCTTTTTAGGGAGCTGTTGGGTATATCTTAAGCCCTTCAAAATACTCCATAAAAGCCTTGTTTATGTATATGCTTCCATCCCTAAACAGTAGCAAAACACCTATGTGTGGATTTTCCTTAAGAAACTTCTCCCTGCTTTGGTCATCCATAGCCAAAAGAGCAGTCTCTATTGCGTCGTTAATGGTGCAATCTCCATAGGCAACTGTTGCTTGGAGCAGGTTATTTTCCCCACCCAGAATGTGCCTTCTTAGGTAATTTCCGCCCGTTGAAAGGTATAGGTCTTTTGCATTATAACCTTCTGCGAGTATTTTGTTGTTTATAGGGTTAAAGACCGCAAGGCGTCTTTTGTGTCCCCAGACCCTTAGGTCGCCCGCTATGGACAAAAAACCCCAGTCCGTTTTCAACAGCTCATAAGCCTTTTGCACCGCATAACCCTTGCCAACACCCCCAAGGTCTATAGCCATACCCTCTTCCAGAAGACAGACCCTATTCCCTTCTATCCTCACCTTCCTGTAGTCTATGAGCCTTTTGGCTTCCTCTTCCTTTAGCATACCCTTCCTTTTGTAGTTTATAGTGTAGATTCCCACTGTTATGTCAAAAGCACCCCCTGTCCACCTTGATACCTCAAGGGATTTTTTTATGACCTCAAGGGTCTCTTTAGAGACTTCCACACAACCCTTGCCAGCCCTCTGGTTTATCTGAGAAACTTCAGAGCTTTCCAAGTAGTCAGAGAGCTTCTCCTCAAGGCTTTTCATCATACTCTTTACCTTGAGGAAGTTCAATAAGAGCGTATGTCCCCATTAGGTGGAAAAGTTTTTCCTGTGAGAAGGCAAGGGCTATAAAGAGCAAAAGGGCAAAGAGCCTCACCTTCTTCTCTATCTGGTTGGTTGTTGTTTTTGTGGTGCCTTTGGCTCTTGCACAGAAACTTTTACTTCAAAGTCCTTTATAACCACCCTCGCAGGTTTTGCCTTTCCCTCTTCAAAAACGAAGCTAAGCATAGGATGGTTTTCCAAGCTGGAGGACAAGGTTTCATCCACAAGTATGCCACTTACAAAACCTAAACCCAAAAGGGAGGGTTGAAACACAAGGCTTGGTTTTTCCTGATATTTTAGCACCCTCTTTAGGTCTTGATTAAACTGGCTTTGCACCTCTTCGTGAGGTCTTTCTCCAAAGTAAGCCATGTAAACATGAAAGGGCTGAAGCAGTTTGAGCCTATCCTCAAGACCCTCTCCACCCCTTACATAGTAGGCTTCCACACCCAAGGTCTTCAAGGAAGCTACCAAGGAAGCGGAAAAGAGGGCACACAGGTCTGAGGTTTCCATGTAGACCACTGCAATGTGGTTATATCCCGTGTCTTTTAGTAGCCTGGCTATTTGGACGCTGGCATTTATGCGTGAGTTTGCCCTTTCTGGCACGAGAAAGGGATTAACCTGCTGAGCGGGTGAAAAGGCAACCACTGACAAAATTATGCTAAGTCCAAGTATGTATTTCCTCATGACTTTCATTATATTAGTTCCCTCTTTCACAGAAATTTATTCCTACTACTGCGTAAAATATACCACAAGATTTATCCCCTGTCAAGAAATGAACTTATAAACTATATAATACGCAAGTGGCAAGCTATAGAAAATTGATAACCTTGAACCCACCATGAGGGATAGGAGGAGAAAGTTGTTTGATGATATAATCTCTCTGTGTCTTCAAAAGATATAGCTCTCAAGGACATCTTTGAAGAAATCCCACACAGGCTTAGCAAAATACTTGCACCTGCACCCATAAAAGAGCTACTGCCTACCAACTTCCCTTCTACAGAGCTAAGAGTGGACTTTTTGGCAAGACTTAAGGACGAAAGCATACTGCACATAGAATTCCAATCCTTTAACGACCCTAACATGCCCTTTAGAATGCTACGCTATTACCTTGCTATATTGGAGAGATATCCAACCAGTCCTATAAAACAGCTCCTTGTTTATGTGGGAAACAGAAAGTTAAGAATGAAGTCAAGGCTAAGGCTTAGAAATCTTAGCTTTAGCTATGAGATACTTGACATAAGGCAGATAGACTGCAAAGTGCTTTTGGAAAGTCCAGACCCTATGGATAGGCTACTGGCATGTTTGTGTAAGGTAGAGGATGAGGTGTATCTGATAGAGAAACTCATAAAGACAATGGAAAGCATGAACGAGGAGGAGAGAAAGGACTACCTTTTGAAAGCCTTGACACTGACAGAACTGAGACCTAACTTAAGGATAAAGTTGACAGAGGAGGTCAAGCACATGCCTATAGTGGTTAGACCTGAGGATATAAGATTGCCAAAGAGAAAGTTGAAAAAGGACATTCTGTATAGGCTTGGGCTTGAGGAAGGTAAGCAGATTGGACTTGAAGAGGGTAAACAGATTGGACTTGAGGAAGGTAAGCAGATTGGACTGGAGGAAGGTAGAAAAGAGGGTGAAGTTATTGGCATTGAAAAGGGTCTTATAAAGTCTGCACAGGATATGCTTATAGCTGTAGTTGAGACTAAACTCGGCTATGTGCCAGAGGGTTTGGAGGAAAGGGTAAGGGAGATAAAAGATAGAGAGTTTTTGCATGCTTTGATTAAAAAGTTGATAACCTCTGAGAAGGTGTTGGAAGTCTTGAAAAAAGAGCTAAACATCTGAACCTTTTAAGACCTTAGGAATGCATGATATACTTTTTACGTGTCTTCAAAAGATATAGCTCTCAAGGACATCTTTGAAGAAATCCCACACAGGCTTAGCAAAATACTTGCATCTGCACACATAAAGGAGCTACTACCTACAAACTTTCCATCCACAGAGCTAAGAGTGGACTTTTTGGCAAGACTTAAGGACGAAAGCATACTGCATATAGAATTCCAATCCTTTAACGACCCTAACATGCCCTTTAGAATGCTACGCTATTACCTTGCCATATTGGAGAGATATCCAACCAGTCCTATAAAACAGCTCCTTGTTTATGTGGGAAACAGAAAGTTAAGAATGAAGTCAAGGCTAAGGCTTAGAAATCTTAGCTTTAGCTATGAGATACTTGACATAAGGCAGATAGACTGCAAAGTGCTTTTGGAAAGTCCAGACCCCATGGATAGGCTACTGGCATGTTTGTGCAAGGTAGAGGACGAGGTGTATCTGATAGAGAAACTCATAAAGACAATGGAAGGCATGAACGAGGAAGAAAGGAAGGACTACCTTTTGAAAGCCTTGACACTGACAGAACTGAGACCTAACTTAAGGATAAAGTTGACAGAGGAGGTCAAGCACATGCCTATAGTGGTTAGACCTGAGGATATAAGATTGCCAAAGAAAAAACTGAAAAAGGACATTCTGTATAGGCTTGGGCTTGAGGAAGGTAAGCAGATTGGGCTTGAAGAGGGTAAACAGATTGGACTTGAAGAAGGTAAGCAGATTGGACTTGAGGAAGGTAGAAAAGAGGGTGAAGTTATTGGCATTGAAAAAGGTAAACACATTGGACTGGAGGAAGGTCTTTTAAAGTCCGCACAAGAGATGCTCATAGCCATAATTGAGGGTAAACTTGGCTATGTGCCTGAAAAGATAGCAAATAGGATAAGGGAAATAAAAGATGTGGAGTTTTTGAGGTCTTTAGCCAAGAAGTTGGTTTCTACTTCTGAGGATTTTATGCAGGTTTTGGCTATTGAACTGAAAATTTCATAGACTAATTCAAAACTCATAAGGATAAGGCTCACGGAGGAGGTTAAGCACATGCCTATAGTGGTTAGACCTGAGGACATAAGATTGCCAAAGAGGAAGTTGAAAAAGGACATTCTGTATAGGCTTGGACTTGAGGAAGGGCATTTAAAAGCATTGCAAGATACAGTGTTAACCATTATAAGGGGTAAGATTGGACGAGTTCCTGAAGGTGTGGAAGTAAAGGTGAAGGGCATAAGGTTAATAAACTCTGGGGACGTCTTAGAGGTTTTGAGGGAGGAGAGGCTTTTGAGTTGAGTTGTCATTGACAGGTATCTAACTTTATAATAACTTGCAAATTGGGTTATATAATATCCATACATCACTATGGAAAACCTTAAGGAAAAACTCAAAAGGTTAGAAAGGCTTTCCCTTGACCCCTTTAAACCAGAACCCCTAAAGGAAGAGCTGGAAGATATAATGAAAAGCATCCCAGAAATGAGCAAGGAGGAAAGGGAGGAGCTTTTGAGTTTTCTCCAAAAACTTGAGAAAAGAGTTGAAGAGAATTATCGTATATGCTTTGGCTGGATAGAAGAGGTTTTTAAAGGAGGCTTTAGGAGGCAAGTGTGAGACTTCTCATATTTCTTGTCCTTCTTAGCCTTTCCTTTGCCCTTGATAGAGTAAGAATAAACGAGCAATCCTATAGGCTTATAGAATGCATGAAAAGAATAGAAGAGTTTCCACAAAAGCTAAAGGGAGAAGAAATCAGAGAGTGGATAACTCAAGACAGGCTTCCAGAAGGCAGGCTTTTCATAGGAGAGAGGTTTTTTACAGAAAAGGACCTTGAGAGTTTTATGGAGGAGACTAACCTCTCTGCCATACCAGAAGAGGTTTACGTGCGTTATGGCTGGACGCTAAGAAGGACCAATATGCGTATGTATCCGAGCGATGCGGTAGTTCATAAGGGAAACCCAAGAATAGACTACAACCAGTATACGCTTCTTGAGCCTCATACTCCTTTGGTTATACTTCATAGCTCAAAGAGTGGAAAGTGGTTATACGCGCATGCACCCTATATGAGAGGCTGGGTAAGGAAAGAGGATGTGGTTTTTGTAGAAAGAGAGGAGTTTCTCAAAGTTATGAGCTTACCCTTTTTGGTGGTAGCCAAAGGAAGAGTAAAGGTAGATAACACTGTCTTTGGGCTTGGTTCAAAGGTCTACTACGAAGAAAAGAAGGGAGACCTCTACAAGGTGGTTCTCCCAAGCGGAAAGAGGGTATGGATAAAAAGGACAGAGGGTCTTGAGGAAGGCTATACAGCTTTTAACGAAAGAAGGACTAAGTCCATCTTAGACAGTCTTCTTGGCACACCTTACGATTGGGGTGGAAAGGAAGGAAGATGGGATTGCTCTTCCTTGGTGCAAAGCCTTTATGCCATATATGGACTTGAGCTTCCAAGAAACTCCTCCCAGCAGGCACAGATAGGCAGGCTTGTAGCGGAGGGTTTTGGTAGCTACGAAGAGTTTAAAGAAACTCTCAGAGCCCTGCCACCCTTTAGGACGCTTCTTTTTATGAGAGGTCATGTAATGATATACGGAGGCTTTGAAGAAGGTCAGCCAGTTATCTACCATGCGGTCCATAAACTAAGAAGGGAGGATGGGTCTCAATGGCATGTAAACAGCATCTATAAAAACCTTCTTGAAAGAGACGGATTGAGAAACCTGTATAAATCTATAGCAGCGGTTAGGGTGCTTGACTAAAGCTCAAGGTTTTCTCCAAAATCTGGTATGTGAGATTCAAAACCTAACCTTTCCTTTATTTCCTTGCTAAAGACCTTCATCTTCTCCTCTTCCCCATGCACTAAGAACACTCTCTTGGGCTTTGAGGTGTAAGAGAGCCACTCAATAAGACCCTGCTGGTCCGCATGGGAAGAAAAGCCGTTTATGGTAAAAACCTTTGCTCTAACCGCTATCTCTTCTCCAAATATCCTTACACTTTCCGCACCCTCTATTATCTTTCTTCCTAAGGTTCCACGAGGCTGATAGCCTACAAAAACGATGGCACATTCTTCACGCCAAAGGTTGTATTTAAGATGATGAAGCACTCTTCCGCCGTTAAGCATACCAGAGCCTGCGATTATTATTGCACCAGAGCTTATGGAGTTTATGGCTTTTGATTCTTCCACTT
>JAXSNY010000045.1:0-6111 GCA_037925365.1 Aquificaceae bacterium | reverse complement strand
TCCCTAACTCCAAAAACCCTCTTCATCAAAGATATGAGCCTGCGTCTGTAGTCTATGGGTATTTGCTCTCCCCTTTGACTTTCCATTTTTACCAAAAAACGCATAGAGAAAATTTTAAACTGTCAGAAACTACAAAGAGTGTCTGTTACTATAATAAGTAGAACAATTAAGGGAGGTAAAAAATGGCTGGATTAACCCTTACGCTAATAACCCACAGAGCAAGCTCTCTCAACTATGGAGAGAGTATAGGCAACGTTTCTGTGCTTAAGAAGATTACCCTTGCGGATAACACACAGCTAACCTATGCCTCTGACAAGGCTCTAAAGTATGAGATAAGAAGGCATGGAAAGGAAAGGTTTGGCTGGAGGCTGTTGGATGAAAAGCTAAGGGAGTATATTGCAAAGCACTCCTCTAAGGATACCCTTGATGCGGATAAATTTGGTGAGGACTTGGTAAAGGACTACGAAGAGTTTGACCTTTTTGGAGGGCTTTTTACAAAGCCAGCTAAGGAAGAGGATGGTAAAAAGAAGTCCCTAAAGCTCTCAAAGGGTGATGCGGTAAAAAGGGTAAGCGTAGTCAAAACCAGCTATATGTTTTCCGTAAGTCCTTTCAAGTCTGATATGGACTTTATGAACAACATAGATGCCTACAACAGATACATAAGGCATGTAGAGGATAGAGGCGACCAAGCAATAGTAAACTCCGAACAACACACCTCTCACTACATCTACACCCTTACAGTAGACCTTGACCGTGTGGGTGTGTGGGAAACAGAGGAGGGAGAAAGAAAAGAGGTTATAGACTCTCAGGCGAAGGCAAGAAGAGTGATGGAACTTCTTGAGGTTATAAAGACCCTTAGCAGGCAGATAAGAGGCAGATGGGAAAACCTCTCCCCAGTTTTTGTAGTTGGTGGTGTCTTTAGTGTGAAAAATCCCTTCTTTATGGATGCGGTAAAGGCTGTGGAAAAGGAAGGAAAGCTAATCCTTGACATAAATGCCCTAAGAGATGCCATAGAGCTTGTCCCAGAGAGTGAGGAGGCTTTAGTGGGAGTTGCCTCTGGACACTTTCATAATGAAGAGGATATAAGAACCCAGCTAAGTGCAAAAGGTGTAGCAGAGGTCTTTGAGAGCCTAAAGCAAAAGGTTAAGAGTGTTTACGGAGTGCTCTAAGATGAAAGCCCTAAGACTTGAGCTATTTACGCCTACAGGTATCTTCAAGACCCCTTTTTCTCTAAAGGGTATAGAGACCTATCCGCTTCCACCCTATTCTACCATAATAGGTCTTTTGTATACCGCCATAGGAAGAAAATGGCAAGGCGAAGAGTTTCAAATATCCATACAAGGCAGGCACCAAGCCCTTTTTAGAGATTATGTGCGTTTTAGGAAGTATAACAGGAAGGATAAGCTTTTGGAAACCGTTCCCATTGAAGTCCCCATACTTTACCAGCTTGAGCTAATAGTCCACCTATACGGCGAATATGAGCTCATGAGAGAGTTTGAAGAGGGTTTAAAAAACCCACAGACTTATCTTTACCTTTCTGGTGGAGAGTATCCTGCAAAGATACGAAGGATAGATTTTGTAGAGCTTGAGGAGAGAAAGGTGGAAGAACTTAAACTTGAATGGTCCGCCTTTTTACCAAAGGATAGGTATAGGGAGCTTTCCCTATTTCCCTCTGGCATACTCTACCTTTTGCCAGCCTTTTTGAAAAAGGAAAGTAGTTTAAGGGAGCACAATTGGATAGAAGCCTATTATCTTCAAAGTGGAACGGTAATAGAAGAGGGCAAAGTTTTACTTGAGGTGGAAGGAGGGCTTCCAGTATGGCTATAAGGTTTAGGATAGATAACTGGCTTATGGCTTCTTCCGCAGTAGGCTTTGTCAAAGTTTTGAGGCATGCAGATATTGACCCATTACCCTACTTTAGGGAGCGTCTCCTTGAAGTTCCGCAGGATTTATGGGAAAGACTGCCAGAGCTATATGCGGAATATGTTCTTAGGGATTTTGACCAAGTTGTTATGCGGTCTTACGATCAAGTTTTAAAAAAGAAGGATGCGGAATGGGAGCATGTGAAAAATCCCTATGACCTTGTGGTTCGTTCAAAACTTGGAAGTTTTTACAACAACTCACCCTTGCTTAACTCCTCAAAGTCTTACATAAGAAGGGTTGCGGAATCTAACAAAAGCCTTATTCAAACCTATGGAAGCGAGCCAAAGGAAGCTCTGAAAAAGCTCTTGCAGGGCTGGGAAAATTACAAAGTAAACATATCAAAGCACATCGAAGATGCAATAAAGGAAGCCTTTGAATCTATACTCTCTGTGGAGACTTCTGATAGTTCTCCCATATGCTTTTTCTGCAGAGATAGACACTCCTATAGAACCTTTGATGCGGTTAACTTCACACCTCTTTCCGCAAGTCCAGATACCTTTCAAAACCTCTTTTATAATGGTGTAAATACCATATTTTTGTGTAAAGAGTGTGAGGTTTTGCTTTACTTTGCCCGTTTTGGTTTTGCGGATATAAAGGGAAGGTATCTCTTTGTGTATCTTCCAGATGATGTAAGTTTCATGATAAGTGTAAACAATGCCTTAGAGGAACGTAAATGGCTATCTGCAGACATAATAAAAGAAAGTCTTGTCGTAGTGGTGAAAAGTGTTGAAAAGGATAAAGCGGTATGGGCTTTGAGGAATATCTACGTTGTGGAAATTCAACCTGTAGGTGATGCACAGAGTAATATCTATGTCTTTAGTCTAAGTCCAAGGCAGGCACAAGCCTTACGGGATTACATAGATAAGTATCCAAAGAACCTTAACCTCATCTTTGACATATTTCTCAAGTATGTATACTATGGCAAAAGCCTCTATCATATGCTATACAAGATAGTGTCAGGTTATCTTTTTACAGACAGTTATAAAAATATTAAGCTAAGCAGTGATGACGCAAGGCTTGTTAAGTATGGAAGCAACGGTTTATGGGGTAGTCTTTTGTATCTAATAAAATTTCAGGAGGTGTTAAACATGCAAGCAAATAAGGAGAAAGAAATCAACTGGGCTTTTGCGGAGGGTAAGAAGTTAGCACAAAGCTACAAAGAAAACCTTGGAGAAGATAGGGCAAAGAATAAGATAGAAAGCCTCTCTTACCGTTTGCTTGAGGCGGTTAGAAGAAGGGACATAGACCACTTTTCTCAAAACCTAATAAGGGCATACCTTGAAGTGGAAAAGCCTATACCGCCTGTGTTTCTAAGTGCTATAAAGGAAGAGGGTTTAGAAAGAATAGCTTACGCTTTTCTTATTGGCTTGAACGGTAAGGAGGGAATAGGTGAACCTAGCGCAGAAACTGAAGATAGCTTGGGCAAAGAGTGATGGCACTTCTATAAGAGAGCATACAGACAAACTCTTGGAAAATCTCAAACTCCTTAGAAGCCTATACGGAAAGGATATAGAAAAAGCTTGTCCTGTAGGTTTGAGGAGCTATCTTTGGAAGGCTTTGGAGATTGCCTGTGAGTATCATGACTATGGAAAACTTCATTGTAAATTCCAAAGGGAAGTGGTAAAAAACCACATATATCCAGACAACAAGAAGGTAGAAAGAGTAAGGCACAACCTTATATCTCCTCTCTTTATGGGAAACATTGAGGACGAGTTTTTGAGGGATATTTCCGCGCTTGTGGTAATTCACCACCACGAGGCTGAGGCAGGCAACGATGTGGAAAAAAAGGTTGAAAAGGTTGCCCAAGAAGAGTTTAGTATTTCCATACCGCCTTGGCATAAAGGACTTCTGAGAAGGTCAGAATATGAGGCTTTGGAACACCTTTCGGATAGACATAACAAACCTTTAGAGGAACTAAGGAGCTTTTACATACTTCTCAAAGGTCTTTTATTGCGTATAGACCATGCAAGCAGTAATAAGGACATAGAGAGCCTTGAGGTTGAGCCAATAAGGGATGTGGCAAAGGTTATCAAAGACAAAAGGGGCTTTGAACTAAATGACCTGCAGGAGTTTGTCTTAAAGAACAGAGACAAAGACTTACTCCTTAGTGCACCTACGGGATACGGAAAGACAGAAGCAGGCTTTATATACTTAGAAGGCAAAGGATTTTTTACCATACCAGTTAGAACTTCTGCGAATGCCTTATATCTGAGGGCTAAGGACCTCTTTGGAGAAAAGGCTGGACTTTTACATTCTACCGCCTTAAACTTTCTTATAGAAGAAAACAGAAACCACTTAACTGGGCTTATTGTGGACTACGAATATGCCAGAAACTTTTCAAAGGCATTGCTCGTTTGCACTCCAGACCAGCTATTTCCTTTCGTTTTTGCCTACAAGGGCTTTGAAAAGAGCCTTGCAATCCTTTCCTATTCAAGAGTGGTGGTGGATGAGTTTCAACTTTTTGAGCCTCATACTCTTGGCTTTTTGGTGGAAGGCATAAAACTTGCAAAGAAGGTGGGAGTTAAGGTAATGCTTATGACAGCAACCGTGCCAGAGTTTATCCGAGAAGACTTACCAGATTTTACAGAGAAGGTTTTTGACAACCCAAAGCCTCGCCATAACCTAAAACTCATAAAGGATAGCGTCCTTTCAGAAAACGCCTTGAGGCTAATAGAAAAGAAGTCTCAAGAAGGAAAGGTTTTGGTTATTCTAAACACGGTAAGGAGGGCTGTTGACCTTTATGATGCTTTGAAGAAGGAAGGGCTAAAACCTAATCTGTTGCACTCAAGGTTTATACAACTGCAAAGAAAACAAAAGGAAAAGGAAATAGAGAGCTTTTTCAAAAATGAGAATTGTGGCATACGGATTACCACACAGCTTGCAGAGGTTTCTCTTGACCTTGATGCGGACTTTCTGATAACGGAGTATTCCACACCAGACAGCCTTTTCCAAAGGCTTGGGAGGGTAAACAGAAAAGGAAAAAAGCAAGTAAAAGAGCCAAACGCTTACATATTTACAGAAGACTGCTCTGGTATAGGAGGTGTCTACAGAAAAAGCATACACGAGTACTCTAAAGGTAAACTACGGGAGGGTATATGGACAGAGCAAGACAAAAGGAACCTGCTTTCTCATATATATTCAAGAGAAACATTCTCCAAAATAGACCCTAAATACATGGAAGATTACTCAAAGGCGAAAGAATATGTGAGGGACATTTGGAATACCTTAGGGCTTATCTCTCAAGAGAGCAGGAAAAAAGCCCAAGAACTTTTTAGAGATATCCATTCAATCACGGTAATACCCATATATTACAAGGATAAAGTAGAGGCTCTCATACAAAATTACAAAAATAGCACAGAGAAGGAGGAAAAAATCCAAGCTCTGAACCAAATTTTGGACTATACCTTTAGCATCCCTGCTTATATGTCAAAGGATAACATGTTAGAAAGGATAAAAGGACTTGAAACCTTTAATCTCTACTGGCTGAAGGCTCCTTATGACGAGGAGAAGGGATTGGCTGAACTTAGAGAAGACCCTGAGCTAAGCTCGGATAATGTATGGTGATTAGGGAGCTTAAATACAAAGGCACTCAGGTAGCCTACTATGTGGTTTGTAAAAGAAAGTTGTGGCTTTTTTCTAAAGGCATAGGTTTTGAGCATCTCTCTGAAAGCGTGGCACTGGGAAAGTTGCTTGACGAAGAAAGTTTTAAGAGGGAAAGAGAAGAAGGTTTTTACGACGAGCCTGTAAGGATGGATTTCATAAAAACATATGATGGGCTTGTGGTTCACGAGGTAAAGCACTCAAGAGCCATAGAAGAGTCTCACCTTCTCCAAGTTAAGTATTACATGTATTACCTAAAAAGCAAAGGGCTTGAGGTTTCTCACGGCATTTTGCACTATCCAAGGGCTAGAGAGATAAGAAAGGTTTATCTTAGCAAAGAGGATGAGTTTATTATAGAGGACGCACTCAAGGGTATAGGGTATATACTTTCTTTGGAAAAGCCACCACCTATAGAAGAAAAGCCTTACTGTAAGAGCTGTGCTTACGAAGAATTTTGCTACGGGTAGAGTTTATTATATAACTCATTCTGGAGAGCTAAGAAGAGAGGAAAATACCATAATTTTTGAAAACTCAAGCATAAAAAAGTCTATACCCATAGAAGATATTGATGAGCTTTTCCTCTTTAGT
>JAXSNY010000044.1:0-6155 GCA_037925365.1 Aquificaceae bacterium | reverse complement strand
TTGGCATGGCTCTTACCTTTGGAGCTTTCAGCGGAATATACTACTGGTATCCAAAGGTTACTGGAAGGATGTATTCAGAAGGTCTTGGAAAGCTCAGCTTCTGGCTCATGCTCATAGGTGCCAACATCATGTTCTTCTTCCAAATGTATATGGGAATGGCTAACGGTATGCCCAGAAGATATCCTGACTATCCGCCTATACCTGAATGGACCCAGCTCATGCAAATACAAACTGTAGGTGCTCTCATAATGACAGTGGCTATACTCCTATCTCTTATCAACTGGATAAAGAGCCTTGGCGGTCCAAAGGCAGAGGAAAATCCATGGAAGTCTCCATCCCTTGAGTGGAGCATGACGACTACACCAATAGGACCTAATAACTTCAAAAAGTATCCAGTGGAAGTTCCCGATGACTGGCACCCCTATGCCTACTTCAAGGGATACCATGCACACGTTTAAAAGTGGTGGTGCACCTTATACTTTCGCTCCCCACCTGGGGAGCTCTTTTTATTTTTTAATATGGAGGTATATTATATGACCCAAGAGCAAAAAAAGAAGCTGACGGGTGTCATAGTTGGACTTATAGTTCTCAGTGGTTTCCTTACTGGGCTTTTGGGGATGATGTTTTCCGAGAAAAACAGAGAATATTTTGTACACAGGCTTAAGAACATAAAAAACGTGCCCTATATAAGGCACGAGAAAGACCCAACAAAATGAGCTTTGATGCGGTCACACTTGGGCACATACTTATAGTAGTTGCAAGGCTCTTGGAGATGTTCAGCTTTGGTGTGGTGCTTCTTTTTGTCTTTAAGGGTGTGGCTATTAAGCATATATTTCTCACTGCAGGAGTAACCGTAGGCGGTATACTTGTTTCCATATTTGGCTATTTGGGAAATTTCCTCTCTCCATTTGCTTCTTTTGCGGTTGATGTCTTTGTTTTTTCTTTGGTTATTGCCATAGCCTTCTATGCCTTTATGGAAAAGAGGGAGTTTAGGATAAAACCACCACCGCCTCCTCCAAAAGGAGCAAGATGTCCGGTATGCGGTGGTTTTGTGAAATCCGAAGATGATTACGCTGTGGCAAGAGAGGGCAAAGACCTGCTCTACTTTGATTCAAAGGAGCATCTTGAGAGCTTTCTTGAAAACTTTCAGGAGTATAAAAGGCTCAGGAAATTAAACTTCAGAAGGGTTGAAGATTTTTACATTAAAGGTTCTAAGGGCTGGGAAAAGGTTGAAGATTTAGGTGATAGAAACTATAGTAAACAACATGAAGTTTAAAATACTTACCCTAACCTTTCTTCTTGCCTTTGCCTGTGCGGAAAAACCACAGTTGTGGTGGGGGATGCACCACACCCTTCAAAACCTCCAGGTTTAATTGTCGCTTCAGACAAAGCTCTTGAGAATGGGAAAAAGCACCTGCGAAAGGGCAACTGTGGGAAGGCTATAAAGGAGTTTGAAAAGGCTCTTGAGAAAAACCCCAATAACTTTGAAGCCCTATACTGGCTCGGTGTGGCGGAGGGCATGTGTGGATACTACGGTAGGGCATATGACAGGTTTGTTCTTGCCTTAAGACGCTCATCAGATAGGGGTTGGCAGGCAAGGGTAAACGCCACTATAGGCTTAACTCTTCTGTATATGGGTAGGGACGATGATGCGGTAGTTTATTTTGAAAGGGCAAGAGTTATTGACCCAAGGAACGAGATAATCGTTGCCTACTACGACTGGGATACTCCTGAGAAAGGTCCCAAAAAGTCAAAAATAAAGAAAAAGCCAAAGGACAGAGAAGGCTTTGAGATAACCCTAAGATGGCTTGATTAGGGTATAGTTTCTGCGTAAGACCTGCTAAGCTCAAAAAGCCTACGGGCTAACTCCTTAGCCTCTTCCTTTTTCTCATAATGAGGGTCGTCAAGCAAAAAGCTGTTTACCTTTCCTCTCACATAAGCCCTGTAGCATTTGAAAAAGGGCAAAAAGAGGTCAAACTCTTCATCCTGCGTTATTTTCTTGTATTCCTCTTCATAGACTTGAGAGAGGTCTCTTCTTCCTACAAGCTCAAGCTCCATAGAGAGAAAGCACATATCGTTTATCACATCACCACACCTAAACCTGTCATTAAACTCAATACAGTCAAAAACACAGATACCTTCCTCTAAAAAAGCCACATGCTCAAGCCTTATATCTCCATGTCCGTCCCTGATGCGTCCCTCTTTTATGCGTTTTTCAAAAAGGTCTGAGTATTTCCTATAAAAGTCTTCTGTTTTCTCCTTGATAAACTCGTAGTCTTCCTTGTCTATGGTTATGCCTATGTATTTTTCAGTTTGTAAAAAGTTTTCGTCGGTGTTGAACTTCATTACCTCAAGCCTTCCAAAATCATCCCGCCTTTCTGCCTTCGCATGGAAGTTTGCTATATGTTTTGCAAGTCTTTTCATATCCTCTTGAGAGACCTTTGAAAGCATGTTCTTTAAGAGCCTTTCCTCTGGTATCCTTCTCATCTTCACCGCATACTCCACTGGGTTTGAGGGGTCTTCTATACGATATTCACCATCTACATAACTTATGGGAACCACATCCATGTATACCCATCCGCATAGCCTTCTGTTTAGCTCCAGCTCTTTTTTGCAGTTTTCAAGCCTTTTCTCCAAGGTAGAATAGTCCAGAAAGCCAAAGTTTACTGGCTTTTTTATCTTGTAGACCACCTTTTCTAAAAGTAAGACCCAGCTTGTATGGGTCTGTAAAACCTCTGCACTTAGGCTCTTTGATAACTGCTCTATCATGATATCAACCCATAAAGCCTTTTAAAGTATTCTAACACCTTTGGCAGTTCTTTGTATATTTTATCCGCTAACTCTTCATCGTAGGTGCGAGAGGTGAGGTTTCTATAGGCGCATATCTGAAGCCAATAAGGGTCATTTTCTATTAGACCAACAGAAAAGGCAAGTCTTATACATCCCTTTGGAGACCTGCATTCAAGACCTTCCACCTCTTCAAGATACAGCTTGAGGGTTTTCCACGCAAGGTCAAAGGTAAATTCAAACCTCTGTATAGCAGAGTCTCTAACCACTGCGTTTTTCTCCAGCTTTAGCACCTCTTCCAACCTTTCTATAGCCTTTGCGAGCTTTTCAATGAATATCCTTCTCTGGCTCATAAATGACCTCTATGTGCTTTAGGGCTTCTCTTTTGAACTCTTCTGAGGTTTTGTTAAAGTCCACGAGGTCTATCCTATAAAGGGTTGGCAAGTTTTCTATCTCTTCCTCTATCTGCGTCCATTTGAAAGGGTCAATAGGCGGTCCCTTTATGCCCACATCCACGTCAGAGCCTCTTCCAGCCCTTCCCTGCACCCTTGAGCCAAAAAAGAAAACCCTGTATTTTGAAAGGTCAAGGTGCTTTGAAAGAACCCTAAGAAGCTCTTCCTTTAGCTCTTTAAGAAGTAAATCTTCAGAACTCATCTCTTATAATTTTAGCCATGAGCCAGACGCTGGCAGAAAAGTTTTACTACCTTATGAAGTTAGGGAGGGAATTTGAGATAAGGTGCAAGGAGGAATACCTAAAGGGAAATATATCTGGCTTTTTGCACCTTGCCATAGGTGAAGAGGCGGTGCATGTGGGTGCTGTGGTAGGCTTTGGAAAGGGAGACCTCTTTTGTCCTTATAGGGAGCATGTGCTGGCTTTGGCAAGGGGCATAGACCCAAAGCTCATTATGGCGGAGCTTTTTGGAAAGGCTACGGGTGTTTCAAAAGGAAAGGGAGGCTCTATGCATCTTTATGAGCCAAAGATGGACTTTTACGGTGGCAATGCCATAGTGGCAGCACACCTTCCTCATGCGGTAGGTGCGGCGTATGCCAGAAAGCTCATGGGTGAAAAAGCTGGAGTTCTCTGCATCTTTGGTGATGGTGCAACCAACAACGGCACTTTCTTTGAAGCCATAAACATGGCATCCCTCTGGGAAGTGCCAGTGCTATTTCTGTGCGAAAACAACTACTATGCCATAGGCACACATGTGAACAGGTCTTCTGCACTGAAGGAGATTTATCTCAAGGCAAGGGACTACATGCCAGCGGAGGTTGTGGACGGCATGGATGTCTTTGCGGTCTACGAAGCGGTGGTTAGAGCCAAGCAATACATAGAGGAATACGGAAAGCCTTACTTTATTGAGGCACATACCTATCGCTTTGAAGGACACTCTATGGCGGACAAGGGAGACTACAGGTCTCCAAGAGAGTTGGAGATGTTTCGCAAAAGAGACCCCATAGACCTACTGCTCAAAAAAGCCTATAAGGAAGGCTGGCTCACAGAGGAACAGGTAAGGCTCATAGACCAAAAGGTGGAGGCGGTCGTTGAAGAAGCGGTGGAGTTTGCCCTGAGCTCTCCAGAACCCTCCGAAGAGGAGCTATACACAGACCTATACTGTGGGGTATGTTCTGATGTTATACCGTGATGCTTTAAACTTAGCCCTTGACTATGCTATGGAGCATGACCCAAGGGTAGTAGTCCTTGGGGAGGATGTGGGCTTTTACGGGGGCAACTATAGAGTGACCGATGGTCTTTATGTGAAGTATGGACCAAAGAGGGTAATAGATACACCCATAGCGGAGAACTCCATAGTAGGCACTGCCATAGGTATGGCTCTTATGGGGCTTCGTCCAGTGGCGGAGATAATGACCGTAAACTTTGCCATGCTGGCTATGGACCAGTTTGTAAACCAGATGGCAAAGCTAAGATACATGAGTGGTGGGAAGCTCTTTCTTCCTCTCGTGGTGCGTATGCCACAGGGTGTGGCAAAACAGCTTGCCTCACAGCACTCTCAAAGCTTGGAGCACTTCTTTGCCAGCGTGCCAGGGCTTTATGTCTTTTGTGCTTCGGACTCCATAAGTGCCTATCACGGACTTTTGCATGCCATAAGGATGGATGACCCTGTAGTCTTTTTGGAGCATACGCTTTTGTATGGTATGGACTTTCCCTTTGAGTATGTGAAAAACTTTGACCCCTTTAAGGCAAGGATTTTAAAGGAAGGAAAAGACATAACGGTCGTCTCCTATCTTAAAATGGTTCATGACACCTTGAAGGCTTATGAGTGGTTGGAGGAAAGAGACGGGATTTCCTGCGAAGTTATAGACCTTACTTCCCTCAGACCCATAGACTTTGAAACTATATATGAGTCTGTTAGAAAAACCCACAGGCTTGTGGTAGTTTACGAAGCTCCAAAAACTCTTGGTCTTGGTGCGGAGCTGTCAGCGAGGGTGTGCGAGGAGCTATTTTACTACCTTGATGCACCACCTCTTAGGATAGCTGGAGAGGAAGTTCCCATACCTTACAACAGGAAACTTGAGCTGATGGCTATACCCACACCCGAGAAGATATATGAGCGTATACTTAGCTGGAGCAAAAGCCATGGACTATGAGGTTTTGATGCCCCAGTTTTCAGACACGATGGAAAGGGGAAAGATAGTCCGTTGGCTCAAAAAGGAAGGAGACTATGTAGAGAAAGGGGAGGTTATAGCGGAGATAGAGGCGGAAAAGGCGGTTATGGAACTACAGAGCTTCAAAAGAGGCACAATAAAAAGAATACTTGTTTCAGAAGGTCAAGAGGTGGAGGTGGGGAAACCCATAGCCATAATGGAGTTAGGAGAAAGGATAGAAAAGCCAAAGGAGGAAGAAAAGCCAAAATTGGAAGAAAAACCGAAGGTGGAAGAGAGGAAACCCCCTCCACCACCCAAGGAGATAGAGAAAAAGATTGAACTGCCACCCGGCTTTGCGTCTCCCTATGCAAGACTTTTGGCAAAGGAAAAGGGTATAGACCTAAAAGAGCTACAGGAAGAAGGCAGGCTACCCTCTCCAACCCATGCAAAGGATATAGAGGAGTTTGAAAAAGAGAGATACTTTACACCAAAGGCACTGGAGCTCTTAAAAGAGTATGAGCTTTCTCTTGAGGATCTCCTCAAAGAATTTCCTAACAAAAAGATTGACGAAGACCTGCTTCTTGCCTATGTGGAACAGAAGGGTATTCCAAGAAGAGTCCCAGTGTCCTCTGTTCAAAAAAGCCTTATATCAAACCTCTCCAAAAGTTTTGTTGTCCCTCACTATCACATATACGAAGTCTTTGACCTTTCCCTTGTCTCCTGGGACAAGGAGATAACCCTTACCCACTGGCTTATAAAGATAG
>JAXSNY010000043.1:0-6433 GCA_037925365.1 Aquificaceae bacterium | reverse complement strand
CCTATTATGTCTCCAAATATTAGAAATCTCATGGCTTCTTGGTGCGGGTGGAGGGAGTTGAACCCTCACGGGCATAAGCCCACTGGATCCTGAGTCCAGCGCGTCTGCCAATTCCGCCACACCCGCTAAATATTAGATTATAATTCACTCCTTGCTTGCCTTTAGCTTGAACTTATAACCCTTTATGTTTAAAGTTAGCTCCTTTGCATCCTCTGGTATTTTCTGAAAGTATACAAAACCGCTTAAAGTAGCACCGGGTTGAAGCTCTCCAAACACAAGGGCTTTGTTTACCAAGTCTGGGTATACGTCCCTTGAAGGGGGATAGGCATAGTAGGGAGACCACCAAAGACCAAAAGGAGAACTCCAATATCCTACACTAAAGCTAAAGCCAACGCCGTAGTTTCCTCTTAAGACATTGGCTACATCACCGGGTGGTATGGGATTGTATTGTCTACCTTTGTCGTCCACGAGGAATATATCTTCTCTCCTTATAGATACGGGCTCTTTTCCTTTGTTTTCAAGGCTTATAAATATGGGTAAAACATACCTGTCAAGGTCAGAAGGTGAAAACCGCCAAGCCTTTGTGTCTATCTTTGCCACAAGACCGTTGGAGAGCTCAGAGGGTCCTTCCACATTCCAAGTCTTTACCGCACAGCCATAGATAAAGAGGGTAAGGAATATAACAAGCCTCTTCATGCCTTATAATTTTAACCACAGGTGGAGGTAATTAAACTTTTAGAGTATGCTTTCTTATTTGCATTGGGTGCAGTTCTGGGGAGCTTTTACAATGTGCTTGTATACAGAATTCCCAGGGGCATGTCCATAGTCTCACCTCCCTCTAGTTGTCCTCACTGTGGAGCGAAGATAAGCTGGTATGACAACATACCCATAGTCTCCTACCTTCTTCTTAGGGGTAAGTGTAGGCACTGCGGAGGCAGGATATCCTCGAGGTATCCCCTTGTGGAGGCTTTCACAGGTCTTCTTGCAGTTCTCTGTAGGCTCAGGTTTGAGGACATCTTTTTGAGTCTTGTCTTTTTTGTGTTTTTCTCCATCCTTCTAGTGGCAAGCCTTATAGACTGGGATACCTTTATGCTTCCAGATATTTTAACGCTTGGTGGACTTGCCTTTGGGGTTGTGATATCGGTTTTTAGACAAGACTTTAGCCTAAAGGAAAGCCTACTTGGTACTTTTGTAGGTGGTGGACTCTTTCTACTTATATACCTCTATTACACAAAGCTCAGAAAAATAGAGGGGCTTGGCTTTGGAGATGTAAAGCTCATGGCTTTTATAGGTTCTGTGGCTGGTTTTTGGGGTGTTATATATGCGGTCTTTTTGGGGTCTTTGCTTGGTCTTTTGTATGCACTACCCATAATAGTCAAAAACAAAAGCCTTCAGTTTGCTCTTCCATACGGACCTTTTCTCTCTCTTGGTGTGTTTTTAGGGATTGTTTTAGACCTCAAGAGGTTTTTCTTCTGACTTCCAGCGGAAAAGCTCTCTGTATAGCTCTGAGTCTATTCTTCTTGCGGTATGTCTTTCTTTTGGCACATCCTCTATCTCCACAAAATACAGGCAGTTGGTAACACACTTAGACACACAAGAGGGCAAAAGTCCGGCGTCCACCCTTTTGTAGCAGTAATCACACTTTTCCACCTTCATAGTGGTAGGATTAAAGGCTATAGCTCCATAGGGACAGGCAATTATGCATGCCTTACAGCCTATGCACCTTAGCTCTTCCACGTAGACTATACCATCCTCTCTTTTCCTCATGGCGGAGGTAGGACAGGCGTAAACGCAAGGTGCAGGTTCACAATGAAAACAGTTCATAGGCAAAAAGAAGGCATCCTCCCTCTCGCTAATGCCTCCTACTCTGAAGACCTTCATGGGTCTTATGCCAAAGTTCTCAAGCCCCTTTTCCTGTTTACAGGCAACCTCACAAGAAAGACAGCCTATGCACCTATCAAGGTCTATTAGCATTATGGGTCTTTTCATAGCATTTCCTGAATTTTTCTTTTGTATTCTTGGAGCTTTTCAAAGGTATCGTCTATCTCCGCATCTATTTCAAATATCTCCTTCTCCACCTCATCCACTTCCTTCCGCATATCCCTTATCTGCTTAATCCTGTCCGCAAGTGCTTCTACTGCCTGAAAAACCTCTTCTCCCAGTGTCTCCTTTATCCTATCAAAGCTCTGAGGGTTGCTCTCGTATTCTTCTAAGAAGTATAGGGCGGTTTGTATATCAATGCCTACTTCTTCCTCAAAGACCTCTTCAATTTCTCGTATCCTCTGCCTCATTTCTTGAACTCTCTTATACTGATAAAGGACTTTCATACGCCTTTGCCAGAGACTCTCTTCCATATCAGAAAGTTCCTTCATGAACTTCTCTATACTCATGTATAAAATTATATGCATGAAAAGTCCTTTGGTAGCCATAATAATGGGTAGTCTTTCTGACTGGGAGTGGCTAAAGACTGCTTACGAAGTCCTTCTGCAGTTTGAAGTCCCCTGCGAGGTAAGAGTTGTATCCGCCCACAGAACGCCGGAAGCCATGTATGAGTATGCAAAAACCGCAAGAGAAAGAGGCATAGAGGTAATAATAGCAGGTGCAGGAGGCTCCGCACATCTCCCGGGCATGACCGCCAGCATGACCACACTACCAGTGATAGGCGTCCCCGTGCCTTCTAAACATCTAAGCGGTGTGGATTCCCTTTACTCCATAGTGCAGATGCCAGCAGGCATCCCTGTGGCAACTGTAGGCATAGGTAATGGCACAAACGCAGGACTTCTTGCAGTAAGGATACTCTCCATAAAATACCCAGAGCTTGAGAAAAAACTAAAAGACTATGAGACATCCTTAAGGCAGAAGGTCCAAGAAATGAACGAGAAGCTAAAAGAAGAGCTCTCTTAGATAACTACCACTCTGTTTTTCCCCTGCTCTTTTGCTCGGTAAAGTGCTTCGTCCGCCCTTGAAATCATGCTGTCTATAGTATCGCCTTCCCTGTAAGTGGTTGCTCCCAGAGATATGGTTATGCTCAAATCTTTACAGAACTTACAGTTTTCAACTGTCTGTCTTATCTTCTCCGCAGGTGCATAAGGCTCTAAGATCATAGGAAGAAGCACCAAGAACTCCTCACCACCCCATCTTCCAAAGATATCGCTTTTTCTTAGGACCTTTTTTACCGCCTTAACCACTTCTTTCAGAGCCTTGTCTCCCATAAGGTGTCCGTATGTATCATTTACGCATTTGAAGTTATCTATATCAAAGCTTACCAAGGAAAAGGGTGTTTGGTATCTTTCCGCTTGATGTAAAAGACATTCAAAGTCGTGGATGAGTGCCCGTCTGTTAAATATGCCAGTAAGTTGGTCTCTTGTGGCGAGTTTTGTGAGTACTCGTTCTCTTCTTACTTCCTCTGATATGTCTACCAATGTTATTACAGAAACAGTTCTTCCCTTGAAATAGGCTACAGTTGAAGATAGATTAACCCATTTTATCCTTTCACTTTTGGTAATAATCCTTAACTTGTAGCTGATAGTGCCCCTGTATCCCTCTTTCCTTTTCTTCAAATTTTCATAAACCTTTTCTCTATCTTTCCAAAATACGAGGCTTATGGGGTCTTCAAGGTTTAACAATTCTTCTCTGCTATACCCAAAGAGTTTTGTTGCCCTGTGGTTTGCGTAAAGAAATCTGTTTTGCTGAAAATCATAGACCAGCACCGTATGAGGGTTTGACTCTGCAAGAATTTGAAAGATTTCTTCCTGTTCATGCTTTTCAGTTATATCTATCAGGTATCCATAGTAGCCAACTACTTCATCCTTTTCGTTAAATAATGGCACGGTATGGTCAAGAACCCATATGTATTCTCCGTCTTTTCTTCTAAGCCTATAATCTTGATGTATCCAAAAGGAAGATTTCTTCTCTGTATGATACTTTACCTCTTGGGCTACCCTTTCCAAGTCTTCTGGATGTATAAGGTCTGAATACTTTATCCTTCCAGATATAAAGTACTCTGCGGTATACCCCAAAAGCTCAGACACATTAGGTGAGACAAACTCCACAGGCCAGCCCTCTGCCCTTTTCCATTGGAAAAAGACCACGGGACCCCCAGAAAGAAGAAGTTCCGTCCTCTGACCACTGAGCTTTAGATTTTCCATAAGGTCAAAGAGGTCTATGTGAAGCTCTATATAAAAATCCTTCTCCAGAATGTACTGAGCTATTACATAAAAATACCTTTCACCTCCTTGCGTTTCGTGAACATGCACGACGCCAGACTTTTCTATCCCCAGCTCTCTTATGTTCTTAATGGGACATGGGTGTCCCTCGTATTCATAACATGGTTTTTCAAAGGCATGAGAAAGCCCATAGCAGGTTTCCGCCCTATTACCGTATAACTCTCTTGCCTTTTTGTTAGCAAAGAGAACTTGGTAATTCTCATCCACTATCAAAATTGGCTCAGGTATAAGGTCAAGTGCGAAGTAGTCCATTAGCAAAACCCAAGGATTTTTCTATTATAAACCGAATTGTGCTATAATGGTATACCTTAAGTATAAAAGGAGGTCTTGGCTATGAGCTTGCTTCAGAAAATTGAGGAGCTATATCTTCCAAAAAAACAATACCCAGCCTTTAAGGTAGGTGATACGGTAAAGGTTCATTACAAAATAGTGGAAGGAGAAAAAGAAAGGATACAGCCCTTTGAAGGTGTGGTTATAAGGATAAAGGGTGGTGGCATAGGTAAGACCTTTACTGTAAGGAAAGAGTCCTATGGCGTGGGCATAGAAAGGACATTTCCCTTTTACAGCCCAAACATAGAGAAAATTGAGCTGGTCAAATATGGAAAAGTCAGAAGGTCAAGGCTTTACTTCCTGCGTAAATACAAGGGCAAAGAGGCTATGGGTAAGATAAGGGAGATAAAGCTCTGGGAGCTTAAGAAAAAGGCATGACAGAATACGAAAAGCCCTATTGGGAAAGGGGTCTTTTAGTGGCAGGTGTTGACGAGGTGGGAAGAGGTCCTCTGGCTGGACCTCTTGTTGCCTGTGCGGTTATACTTCCACCTTTTACAGAACCCTTTATAGACAAAGACTCAAAGGCTATGAGTGCAAGGGAGAGGGAGGAGGCTTATGAGCTTGTAAAGGCAAAAGCACTTGCCATAGGCACTGCGGTTGTGGATTCTTCTCTAATAGATAGGCTTGGTATTCTGAAGGCAAATCTGCTTGCCTTTAGAAGGGCTTTGGAAGACCTAAAGCACAAGTTTCACGTGGTTATAAGCGACTACTTGCCTGTGGAAGGCTATGAATGTATTCCTCTTGTGAAGGGTGATGAAAAGAGCCTTAGTTGTGCTTGTGCCAGCATTGTGGCAAAGGTTCTTAGAGACAGAATAATGGAACATTATCATAAACTCTACCCTCAGTATAACTTTTCAAAGCATAAGGGCTACGCAACAAAAGAGCATATAAGGGCGATAAGACTTTATAGAGAAAGTCCAATCCATAGAAGGAGCTTTTCTCCGATAAGACAGTTCAGCCTTTTTGAAGATTAATGCATGTTCCCGTTCTTCTTGAAGAGTCCACAGACTTGCTTTTAGGCAATGGTGGAAAACTCTATGTAGATTGCACCATAGGTCTTGGCGGGCATACGCGTAGGATATTGGAGAAAAACCCACAAGCCTTTGTGATAGGCATAGACAGAGACCCTTATGCACTTGAGATGGTACAGGAAAACCTCAAAGACTTTGAAGGTAGATATAGCCTGTATCATGCAAACTTTTCGGACCTTGACCAAGTCCTCAAAATGGAAGGACTTTCGCAGGTGGACGGCTTTCTTTTTGACCTTGGTGTCTCTATGCTACAGTTAAAGAGTCCAAGAGGCTTTTCCTTTCAAAGGGACGAGCCATTGGATATGAGGATGAACCCAGAGGACAGGTTGAGTGCCTACCAAGTGGTCAATAACTATTCGGAGAGGGATTTGGAAAGAATATTCAAAGAATACGGAGAAGAGCCTTATGCAAAAAGGATAGCAAGGGCGATAGTGTTAGCGAGGGCAAAAAAACCCATAGAAACTACCCTTGAGCTTGTGGAGATAATAACTTCGGTCTTACCTTACAAGTGTGGAAGGATACATCCTGCCACAAGGGTCTTTCAGGCTATAAGGATAGAAGTAAACGAAGAGCTAAAGAGCCTTGAGATAGCCTTGCAGAAAACCCTTGACTTTCTTAGGTCTGGAGGTAGAGTGGTGGTCATATCCTTTCATTCTCTTGAAGACAGAATAGTAAAGAACTTTATAAAAACGCACCTTAAACCCTTGACAAAAAAACCCATAACGCCTACTATGGAAGAAGTGAAGAAAAACCCTGCAAGTAGGAGTGCAAAGTTGAGGGCAGGAGAAAAGCCATGAGATACCTAATCTGGGCTTTTTTGCTTCTTTTGTTGAATTTGTTATATTC
>JAXSNY010000042.1:0-7041 GCA_037925365.1 Aquificaceae bacterium | reverse complement strand
TATGAGGTCTGAGTATTTTCTAAAGGATAAGGCTATTCTGTTTCCAAAGAGGGGATAGTCAAAAGGCTACATTAGACCTAATAAGGCTAATATATCCTGTTTCAACTCCACACGGTGGATTAGCAACGTTATCAGTTGCGTCTACAAGACTAAGAGCAGACAGCATGTTTCAACTCCACACGGTGGATTAGCAACGGGAAGTCATGCTTTGGGGGGAAGAAACCCCTGAGTACGTTTCAACTCCACACGGTGGATTAGCAACAAGAAAAAGCAGATTGAGGAGGATTTCTTTTTCAGGGTGTTTCAACTCCACACGGTGGATTAGCAACTGGCTCGATGCCGAGAGGGTCGCAATTGAAACAAGCAAGTTTCAACTCCATACGGTGGATTAGCAACCACAGCTAACTCCTGATATTTTTCTTGTGGTAAACACGTTTCAACTCCACACGGTGGATTAGCAACTTAATAACAAGCTAACAGAACTGCAAGCAGAGAACAGTTTCAACTCCACACGGTGGATTAGCAACCTACAAAAACCTACTTACCGGTAAAACCTTCTGATAGTTTCAACTCCACACGGTGGATTAGCAACGAGATAATTCTCCAAGAAGTATATACAGAAGAATACCAGTTTCAACTCCACACGGTGGATTAGCAACAAACTTCCCTTGACCTCAAAATCTGACATGAGGTTAGTTTCAACTCCACACGGTGGATTAGCAACTAAAGCATCTGTATGTCCTTCCTCAACACAGGAGGAAGTTTCAACTCCACACGGTGGATTAGCAACCATTTATAGATGCTATTAATGACATCCCGATTTTTATATGTTTCAACTCCACACGGTGGATTAGCAACCTCAACTCACCACATAAAGAATAATAAGACATATCAAGCCTTTTGTCAAGGGGGCACCCCTCTCAAGTGAAGGTGGTTTGCCAAAAGTGGCAGGTCCTGCAAGGTTGAGTGTAGTATTGTCAAATTTAAACCCCTGAGAGACAAGGCTTTGAGGCATACGCCGTATTGCCGTAAAACCGTATTTATGTTTTTACGGCGTTATGGTCATACGGTCATATGGCATAATATAAGCTATGAAAGACAAGACTCACAAAAGGCAAAAATTCAAGAAAACCACTATCATCCTACCCTATGACCTCTGGGAGAGCCTGCGTATAGAGAGCATAAAAAGGAACACCTCAATGGGAGAGCTAATAGTCAAAAAGTTAAAGGAGTTGGAAAAACTCAAAGAAAAGACCGCCATAATGGAAGTTGACGAAGAGGGACTTCTCAAACCTCTTGAGTGAATACTACCCCCTTAACTTCAAAGAGCAAAAACCCTATTCAACTGCCAAGATGTCAAGGGTCTGTAAGACCCTAAAACCTTCTACGAAAATTATATCACAGATTACCCTTTCTTATCCTCTGCAGAAGATTGTGGGCAAGTCTTGTGGGCTCTGGTATGCGGTAAAGGGATGTCCTAAGGACGAGGTCAATGGCGGTTCTTAGGCTTATTCTGTGTCCTACTGAGATATATACAGGTTCTGTGTTATCCTTCGTTCTCAAAATTGCTCCTATTACCTTCCCTCTGTAGGTTAGATAAGAATAGCTACCTCTTTCTCTGTTTGGCTCCTTTCCATAACCAAAGAGGCGGGTTTTGGCAATGCCAACGCTTACCGCTCCCGTTTCTACTCCAAAGTGGGATGCTATACCACAGCCACGAGGGTGAGCTATACCCTGACCGTCTATGAAAAACACATTCGGCTTTAGCTCCGCCTCTTGGTAAAGCTTGAGCATTAGAGGAAGTTCTCTAAAGGCAAGAAAGGTGGGAATGTAGGGAAAGTCCACAACGCCTTGGACCACCTTTTGGTAAACTACCCTTAGGTCAGAAAGCCTTATAACTACAAGGGATGCCCAAGCACGGGTTGGGTTTTCTTTTATGCTTTCAAAGGTAAGGTCTATCCCGCCGATAAGTTCTATCTTTTCAAAGTCATCTTTTTGTATCACCCTTTTGGCACACTGGAGCTGTATTTCTTCAAGTTCTTTATGCATACTTTAAAATTCTAACATGGGGGTATTTGAGGCTTTAAAAACCTTTCTTGTGGGACACAGGGGAGTGCCAGAGCTTGAGTTGGAAAACACCTTACAGTCTATAGAAAAAGCCATTGAGCTTGGTGCGCATGTGGTAGAGGTGGATATACAAAGAACGAGGGATGGGGTTTTTGTGCTTAGCCATGATGATAACCTACTTGGAGTTTTTGGTGTAGGCTTAAATATAAGGGACGCAAGCTGGGAAGAGGTGGCAAAGGTTCAAAAAATGGTTATCGCCCTGCAAGGCTTGAGGAAGCCCTTGAGTTGGTAAAAGGTAAGGTAGGCTTGTTTTTAGAGATAAAGCATCCAGAAGATGCGGAAGGGGTTTACAAAAAGGTATTAGAATACAAGGCGGAAGAATGGAGTATCCCTTATCATGGACAAATATCCCTTCTATGGGCATTTACCCACGCCTCGGGTTTAGGGACTGGCTGAAAGTATGGATTTCTTTCAATCAATCCAAGTGCCTTACTCCAAATACACTTAAACCGCTCACTAAACGAGTTTTTTATGAAAACCTCTTCAAAAGAAAAACCCGAAAGGAGGCAGACCACACCTCTATCCCAGAAAGCTCCTATCCTTTCTGGGAGTTAAAGCCCCAAACTTCAGAACACTACATTACAGGTTTACAAAAGAAGAGATTAACCTTCAAGACCTACCACAAGTGAGAGATCTACCACAGGACTTTTTTATAGTGCTTGACTCTATAGGGCTAAAGGTAACAAACAGAGGAGAATGGATAAGGAAGAAGCACCGCAAGAGACCGAGGAAAGGTATGGATATTAAACCTATTTTTGGGTATGATGAACTAAGGTATATGTTGATGGTAGGTCATGAATATGTCCCTGAAAAAAGGTTTTTGGACACAGCACCGAAATTTCTACTTTTCCTGCAAGCATATTGGACAAAGCACTTCAATATCTCTACCACATAATCAAAACTATTACCCCTCTCCGCTATTTTCTTTAATAACTCTTTAAAAAACCCTATTTTACCATTCATCCTTTATCCCTCCTAATCAACTTTTTCAACTCTTCCACATCCCTATCCATAAGCCCCTGCACCTCATACTTTTCCTCTAGATACCTCAAATACCTCTCCACACTCACCCACCTTTTCAACACCATACCCTGAGTTATAAGCCTCAAAAATGGCTCTTTGTCCTTTACCAATCCAAGGTCATAAAGGAACTTTTGGAAAAACCTTGCATAGAGAAGGTGCAAGACCGCATGCTCTATACCACCTATGTATAGGTCTACGGGCATCCAAAACTCCACCCTTTCTGGAGAGAAGGGCTTTTCTGAGTTTTTGGGGTCGCAAAAGCGTAAGAAATACCAGCTTGAGTCAAAGAAGGTATCCATTGTATCCGTCTCTCTTTTTGCAGGTCTTCCACACTTGGGGCAGGTGGTGTTGACAAACTCTGGGACTTTTTCAAGAGGGTTTCCATGACCTGTTATCTCCACCCTTTGAGGTAAAAGCACAGGAAGTTGGTCCTCTGGGACTGGCACTATTCCACAGTGGTCGCAGTAAACTATAGGTATAGGCGTGCCCCAGTATCTCTGTCTTGAAATGTTCCAGTCCCTTAGTCTGTAGGTTATTTTAAAGTCTCCAAGACCCTTTTCCTTTAGCCACTGGGTTATGGCTTTCTTTGCTTCTGTGGACTTTATACCATTAAACTGTCCAGAGTTTATGAGAATACCCGGCTCTTCGTAGGCTCTGTCCTTTGGAAACTCTCCATCCAAAGGTTTAACCACATACCTTATGGGTAGTCCATACTTTATGGCAAACTCGTAGTCTCTTTGGTCATGGGCTGGCACACACATTATGGCACCCGTGCCATACTCATAAAGCACATAGTTAGCGGTCCAAACGGGTATCTTCTCTCCCGTAGCAGGGTTTACCGCATAAACTCCCAAAAACACACCCTCCTTTTCTTCCTCTATTCCCCTTTCTCTTGTGGATTTCTGTTTCATACGCTCCACAAAGCTCTTGACCTCTGAGAAATTTCCTCTCTTTGCCAATTCAAGGGTAAGAGGATGCTCTGGTGCAAGCACTACAAAGGTAGCACCAAAGACCGTGTCTGGTCTTGTGGTAAAGACCTCTATGGGAATATCATCCACAAAGAATTTAAGGATAGCACCCTCTGACCTTCCTATCCAGTTTCTTTGCTGTGCTATAACCCTTTCTGGCCACTTGCCTTCAAGCTCCTTGAGGTCTTCCAAGAGCCTCTCCGCATAGGCTGTTATATTCAGATACCAAGAGGGCACTTCCCTTCTTACTATGGGCGTGCCACACCTCCAGCACCTTCCCTCTATAACCTGCTCATTGGCAAGCACCGTCTCATCGTTAGGACACCAGTTTACCTCTGCAGACTTCCTGTAGGCTAAGCCATGCTCAAAAAACTTGAGGAAAATCCACTGATTCCAACGATAATACTCAGGGTCGCAAGTGGCTATCTCCCTATCCCAATCGTAGGAAAAGCCAAGGCTCTTTAACTGCCTTTTCATATAGGCTATGTTTTCGTAGGTCCAGTTGGCTGGATGGACTCCATGCTTTATGGCAGCGTTCTCCGCAGGTAGTCCAAAAGCATCCCATCCCATAGGATGAAGCACCGAGTAGCCATTAAACCTCATAAACCTTGCTATGGCATCTCCTATAGTGTAGTTCCTCACATGACCCATATGTATCCTACCAGAAGGGTAAGGAAACATCTCAAGCACATAGAGTTTCTTGCCTTCTTCCCTTGTTTTGAAAATACCTTGCTCTTCCCAAACTTTTTGCCACTTGGCTTCTATTTCCTGAGGCTTGTAGTCCATATTCATATTATAATTTTTCAAAACCAAAAAGGAGAGTGTCATGGAAGAACAACTTTACGCAGTGCCTTTCAGTCTCGTGGGATTCTTCTTCACCAACAAGCCCATAGAAGAGAGCATAAGAGGAGACCTCAGCCCCGAAGAGTTGGAGAAGCTACAGGAGATAATAAGTAGGTTTCTCTTTACCGAAGGCATTCAAGTAGCCCTTTATCCCTCAGTGGTGCCACCAGACCAAGCGGAAGAGGCAGTGGAAGAGCTTGAAGATATGATTTTTGGAGAAGAGGAGGAATGACAAAGGCAGTAGTCTGCGGTGCTCTTGGTAGGATGGGTAAAAGCATCCTAAGGCTCTCCCTTGAGTATTCCGACTTTCAAGTAGTTGGGGGATTGGAGCATCCAGACTGTATAAGGTCTTATGACCTTGGTGAAGCCTCTGGTATAGAAGAGCTAAAAGGTCTTCCTCTCACTTCAAGGCTTGAAGATGTCCTCGGTCTTTGTGATGTGGTTATAGAATTTTCAGGCAATACTACTGCGGCGGTTTCTCATGGAAAACTTTCCGCCCTTGCGGGAAAGGGTGTGGTAATTGGAACTACTGGCTTTAAGGAGCATGAGCTTGAGGAGCTAAAATCCTATTCAGAGCAAGCTCCAATACTTGTCTCTCCTAACATGAGCTTGGGTGTGAACCTACTCTTCAAGCTTGTGGAAATAGCAAGCGATGTCCTAAAGGGCAGAGGCTTTGATGCGGAGGTGCTTGAAATTCATCACAGATACAAAAAGGATGCACCAAGCGGAACCGCACTAAAACTTGAAGAGATACTCCTAAGGACTATGAAGCTACAAAAGAAAGTCCACTGCAGGGACGGAATTGCACCAAGAGAGTTAGAAGAGGTGGGGGTTATGTCCCTGAGGGGTGGAGATGTGGTAGGTGAGCATACCGTCTACTTTTTTGGTTTTGGAGAAAGACTTGAACTTACCCACAGGGCAAGCTCAAGGGATATATTTGCCAAGGGTGCAATAGAGGCAGCAAGATGGATAAAGGGCAAAAAGCCTGGTTGGTATTCCATGTTTGATGTTTTGGGGCTATGAGCTTTTACGAGACCATAGACCGTATAACTGCGGATGCGGGCATAAGAGTATGGGCTAAAAGTCTTGAAGAGCTTCTATGCAAAAGCATACTGGCAACTTTTAACGAAATAACGTCTATAGAATCCATACCACAAAGAGAAGAAAGGGTCATAGAAGTAAACTCGGAACTCCCCTTTTTGCTGGTAGACCTAATAAACGAAGCAATAGTCCTGCATGAAGCGGAGCTGTTTGTAGCTTCAAAATGTGAACCCATAGAGGTCAGGGAAGATTATGCAAGGTTAAAACTCATTGGAGACAGGTTTGACCCACAGAAAAACGAGCCAAAGCTGGTAATAAAGGCGGCGACTTACCATGACCTTAAGTTGGAAAAACAAGGAGACCTCTGGATAGCGGAGGTTATATTTGATATATGATAGAAGGACGCTTTAAGGAGGGTAATTTTCACAAAATTTTCACTGCATATATGTTATAATTTGGAGCGTGAAATCAAATATAAGAATAAGCTATATAAAACTGGCTGTTTTTCTGCTTGTTTTTATCTCTGTAGCAAAAGTGAATGCTGGCGGTTTTCAAAGAAGTCTTCCTAGCTTAGATGAAGTGTTTTCCGATATACAGCCAAGGGGAGAGCAAAGGACTAAAGATATCTCTCAATGCTGTGTCCAAAAACCTTTTTTCAGGGAAATATTCATGACCTACCATCAACATATAACTTAGTTCATCATACCCAAGAATAGGTTTAATATCCATACCTTAAACACCACCTCAAACCTTATGTTCTCAAACCTCACACTACTCACATACTCGCCAAACCATCGCTTAAACACAGAAAATAACTCTCTACAAACCACCGCTTCCCATACCCATTTTCCCTTCTTATATGCCCTTACCTTTACGCATGGCTCTATCCCATTCGCATGCATATATCTAAATCTTGTATGTTTCTTGGTGGCATCCAGCACAGAAAAAGGATTTTGCGTAGTTAAGGTCTTGTTTTGAAGGATGAGGTGGAGACCATACCTTGTGTGGTCCGTGCATGGCTTTAGTTTGTTCCTTAAAG
>JAXSNY010000041.1:0-7265 GCA_037925365.1 Aquificaceae bacterium | reverse complement strand
TCTCATAGCTCTTTATGAAAACTTCCTTTACCAGCTCCACGTGGTCTGGGTCTGTGGTCCTTATAAACCTGTCATAGCTTATACCCATAAACTCCCAGAGCTTTTTGAAGTTCTCAGAGTTTTGGTCCGCCAGTTCCCTTGGGCTTATACCCTTTTCCTCTGCGGACTTTTGTATCTTAAGACCATGCTCGTCAGTGCCTGTCAAGAAAAAGACCTCATAACCTCTTTTCCTGTAATACCTTGCCAAAACATCCGCGGATATGGTGGTGTAGGCATGTCCTATGTGTGGAACGTCGTTTACATAGTATATGGGTGTGGTTATATAAAACTTCATAAGGCTTATATTATAAAGCATGAAGAGGTTAATTTCTTTGATAGCCTTCCTAATTTTGCTTTCATGCCAGCAAAAGCAATCTACAGGAAAGGGAGAGATAAAGGACATAGTGCCAAAGCATGAGTATGCCATGTTGATAGTGGAGAGCGAGAGCTGTATATACTGCAAACAGCTCAGAAAAGACCTTCAGAGTGAAATACTTGCACAAGAGATAAGGGGAATGGATGTATTCAGTGTGCTTTATGAAAGCAACGCAAGGGTCAGATACATACTAAAGGGACAGGAACACGTAAGCACCGAAGAGGAGCTTGCAAGATTGCTCAAGGTCAACTCTTTTCCTCAGCTTTTCTTCTACGACAGAGAAGGCAACATAGTGCTTCATCTTCCGGGCTATCAACCACCCAAAACCCTCGCCTGCAGTATAAGGTTCGTAAAAGAGGGAAGATACAAGAACACACAGTATATGGATTACCTAAAGGCAGAAAGATGCATATAAAAGCCATACTCTTTGACTTAGATGGCACGCTTATAGACTCTTACAAGGATATAGGCATACATCTAAATAAGACTTTAAGGGACTTTAAAAGGCAGGAGGTGGACATAGAAGAGGTCAAGCATATGGTAGGAGGAGGGGCAAGAGAACTTCTAAGGAGGTTTTTCCAAGATGGTCTTCTTGAAAGAGCCTTAATGGTCTTTAGGGAGTATTATATGAAAGATCCCGTCATATACACTCAGCCTTTTGAAGGTATAAGGGAACTCCTTGAAGAGGCAAAGGTTAGGGGGATAAGGCTTGCGGTGGTTACCAACAAGATGGAAAGCCTTTCTAAGGTCATTCTCCAGAAACTTGGCATGGCGGAATATTTTTCCATTGTGATAGGAGGAGATACTTTGCCAGAGAAAAAGCCCTCAGCTCTACCTGTGCTGGAAGCTATAAGAGCTGTTGAAGTCTTGCCCTCGGAGGCTGTTATGGTTGGGGACACAGAGGCTGACTTAAAGGCCGGCAGGCTTGCAGGTGTAAAAAGGGGTCTTGCCCTGTGGGGTTATGTTAAAGTCCAAGAGGAAGTTCCAGATTTTGAGCTCCAGAGACCTTTGGATTTAGCCAAGTTTTTCTAATCTTTAATGATCTCAAAAACCTTAAGCCTTGAGGTAGAGCCTCTTAGAAGTTTTACCTTTGACTTTGGCACTCCAAAGTGCTTTGCCAAAAGCTCTATGATTCTCTCATTAGCTCTACCATCTTCTGGTGGTTCTTTTACCGCAACCTCGTATAGGTCTTTCTCTACTTCTTTTACGCACTCCACCTTTGACTTAGGCTTTGCTTTTACTTTCAGTATCATTCTTCAGGTAGTGCTTTGCTGGCTTTGTATTTTATAGTGTATAGCACCACAAAACCGTCTATGCCATGCTCTCTTGCAAGGCTTGTCTCCACATCAAACACTTGACCGCCTTCCTGCTCTATTGTGGATAAAACCTCGTTGAGCTTTTCGGTTATCTCTCTGTCATTGCCTTCAAGAGAAACCACAAGGCACCTGTATGCCATGCTTAAAAGTATATCTCATCAAGGCTATTAAGTCCCTTATAAACCATAAAAAGTCTCTCAAGTCCTATGGAACAGCCCGCACAGGGAGGAAAGTCTTCGTAAGCCTTGATAAGCTCCTCGTCAAAGGGTAAAACCCTACCCCTTGCGAAGTTTTCCATCCTTCTTCTTATCTCCTCAGGGTTTGTTTCTTCTGTCCAGCCGTTGGCTATCTCTATGCCCCTTATATATAGCTCAAACCTCTCCGCATAACCATCTACCACCTTTGCATAAGAGCTTAGCCTCTGAGGGAAATGGGTTATAAACTCAGGTTTGTCTCTGCCAAGATTTCTTTCCACATCTACATATATTCTGAAAAAGAGACTTTCCCAGTCTTCTTTGTCGTCAAATTCATAACCGTAGGCAAGTAGGTTGTTTTTGAATATCTCCTCATCTTCAGAAAGCACCACACCTGCATACTCCTCAAAGGCATGCTCAAGCCTTGTGGTCTTGTATTCCTTTGAAATTCCCAAAAACTCAAGCAATTCAGCTATCTCCCTTATGAGATAACTGTAGTCCACCCCAATCTTATACCACTCAAGCATGGTAAACTCTATTTTGTTGAGCCTTCCGCACTCGTTATTTCTAAAGACCCTTGCCACTTGGAATATGTCCCTTCTGTATTTTGAGAGCAGTTTCTTCATGGAAAACTCTGGGGAAGTTTGAAGCCACAGAATCTTCTCTTTACCACACTCCACAACCTTGAGACCTATAGGCTCTACATTCAAGTCAATGTTGGGAAACTCAAGAAGCACAGGGGTGTGAACCTCAAGATAACCTCTTTCCTTGAAAAAGTCCCTTACCCTTTGAATAAACTCAGCCCACTCAAAGACCATCTAAAGGATTATAACATGGGGAGAGCGACGGGAGTCGAACCCGCGACCCGTGGATCCACAGTCCACTGCTCTGCCAGCTGAGCTACGCTCTCCTAATCCTTTTATTATAATCCCCTCAATCCTTTCTTGCAAGGTTGATTATGAGGGCTACCGCTACAGCCCCAGCCATTTCAGTCCTTAGTATGTAGGGACTGAGAAAAAGAGGCTTAAAGCCCTTGCTTTTTAGAAACTCCACTTCCTCAAGAGACAGACCACCCTCAGGACCTACCACCACGCAGTAGCTTTTTTTTGTTAAGTCAAGGCTCTTTATATTAGCCTCCGCAGAGAAGTTATCAAGCACAAGAGCTACTTCTTCCTTGGCTTGTATCTCAAATAGCCTTATGGGTCTACCTATTTCCATAGGTTTTGGTCTCTTGCATTGCTTAAAAGAAGCAAGACTCAACCTTTTCCACCTTTCCATTTTCTCTTCAACAATACTTAGCTTTTGGAAACCTCTTTTACAAACTACAGGTATGAGCGAGTTTGCCCCTGTCTGGCTTGCCCTGTCTATTACTTCTTCCATAAGTCTTAGTTCTAAAGGCACACACTGATATAGATTTACCTCGGGCTTTGGCAAAGGAATGCTTAACTCTTCCAGAGGCTTGCAAAGGGCACAGCCTTTTTCAATAGACAAGAGAACACTCAAGAATAACCTGCCTTCACAAAAAACCTCAAGCCTGTCTCCTTTTTTAATCCTTAGGGCTTTAAGGTGATTAAACTCTTGACCACTTATAACTAAAAAATCCCCCTCCTTGCCAGTGCATATTAGCCTTTCCATAAGGGGATCGGGGCAAATGCCCCGCAAGCAATTACTTTACAGACTCTCTGAGCTCTTTTGCAGGCCTGAATGTGACCACTTTTCTGGCTGGTATCTTTATCTCTGCACCGGTCCTTGGATTGCGGCCTTTCCTTTCTGCCCTTGTCCTGACGGCAAATATCCCGAACCCTGGCACTGCAACTCTTTCACCCTTCTTGAGGGCTCCAGAGACAGCCTGAATGACAGATTTGAGGGCAGCATCAGCCTGCTTCTTGGTAATACCTGCCCCTTTGGCTATGGCTGAAACAAGCTCAGCTTTGGTCATGGCATTCCCTCCTTACAAAGTTTTTTAGCAGTTTATAATGATATACCAAGTCAAGTCAAGATGCAAGAAGATTTTTAAGGATTTTAAACATGAAAAGTGTGTTTTTTGCAATTCTTGCAAGCCTGATGTGGGGAACAGCCCCAGTGCTTTTTAAACTTGGTCTGAGAGGGGATATACATCCAATAACCGCCTTAGTTTTTCATAACCTTTCCGCCTTCTTGCTCGCCTTGGCGATTACAGTTATCACAGGAATGAAGTTGAATTATCCACTTAGGGAGGTAATGCTCATAATAGCAGGTGGTATAATGTCAGGTTTTCTAGGGCTATTCTTCTTCTTTCAGGCTGTCAAGCGTGGAGATGTGTCTATAGTAGCTCCCATAGCCTCTACCTCGCCTCTATGGGGTTCTCTCATTGCCTTTATACTTCTTGGTGAACCCTTCAGTTGGCTGAGAGCCTTTGGTATACTTCTTGTGGTATGTGGAATAGTGTTGATAAGTCTGTCATCAGGCAGGTAGCTCTGGCTTTTTTGACAGGCTTTTTATCGTACCTACCCTTTTCTAAGTATGAACTTTGGTTCTTTGTCCTGCCAGCCTTTATGCTTCTTTTCCATATAAGGTTTGGGCTCTACTGGCTTCTTTCAGGTTTTGTTTTCTTCTTTCTTTCCTTGAGGTGCGCTAACATTGCCAGTGTGGATTATGGTGGCGTTAGCCCAGTTCTTTCTTATGGGCTTTTCAGTTTTTTTGCCTTTTTTCTTAGCCTTTATCAATTTTATCTGCCCTTTTGGTTGTGGAAAAAGCTGTTTAGAGATAATGTGTGGTTTTTGCCTCTTTTGTATGTATCTTTTGAAGTTATCCGCTCACACTTTCCTTACGGAGGCTTTCCTTGGCTTATTGTGGGTTCTCTCTCTGTATACTTACCCCTCGTAAAACACAGCCTTTTGTATGCAAATGTTTATCTTCAGAGCCTTTTTCTACTGTATACAGCCTTTTTTATCTTGTATAGGAAAGTAAAACTAATTTCCTTTGCTTGGGCACTATTCCTACTTATGGGCTTTTTGGCTCTAAAAGAAAAGAATCGTGTAATGGAGAAAGCACAGTTCATAAAGGTTGCCCTCGTACAGACCGCTGTGCCTCAAGGGGACAAACTCCAGAGAGAAACCTTTAGAAGGCATGCAAGGGAAATACTTAGACTGGTAGAAGAAGCGGTTGAGAAGGGTGTAGACCTTGTAGTTCTTCCTGAGTCCGCCTTTCACTTTTTCTACTCTGAAGAAAGCGATGAAGCCAACTTTGAGCTAAGGCTACTTAGTCAAAAGACACCTATTCTTGTAGGTCTTGTTGACATAAGGGAGGGTCTAAAGCCTTACAATTCCGCCTATCTTTTAAAAGACGGTATTGCAGTCCAAAGATACGACAAGATAAGACTCTTTCCCATAGGAGAATACATGCCCTTCCCCTTTGGCTTTCTAAAAGAACTTTTCCCAGCCATAAGCGGGCTTGACTACTTTCCGGGAGAAAGCCTAAAACCCTTAGAATACGGAAAAATGAAGATAGCCACGCCTATATGCTTTGAAGTAGCTTACTACGATTTAGTTAGGGATCTTTCCAAAGGGGCAAACCTTATGGCGGTTCTAACCAACGATGGCTGGTTTAAGGATTCTGACTGCGTAAGCCAACATTACCTTTGGGCAAGGGTAAGGGCGTTAGAAACGGGTAAATATGTGCTTTGGGTAAACAACTCAGGAGATACAGGAATAATAGACCCTATGGGCATGGTCCTTGAGAGGATGCCATATATGAAAAGAGGTGTAGTTTATGGAGAGGTCTTGGCGACTAGTTTCTGAAAAGATTGACACCTAATAATGGTAATTTGTTTCTTGAATTGTTTCACATACGAACTCACAAACAAAAACTTATAATATTGCTTTGTCCAATATACTTGCAGAAAAGGTAGAAATTTCAGTCATCTGGAGAATTTTTATGATATAAATCATGCTTGTTGAGATGTTGTCCTTCAATAATCTTAAGGCAAGGGCTAAAGATATTAGACAAAGCATATCAGTGGTGTTATTGGACAGAGCATTAAGCTATAATAAACTTAGGAGGTCCGAAATGAGCTTGCTTGTGGTTTATGACGAGGAAGGAAGGCTTTTGGAGGTTGAAAGGGACTACGAAAAGATATCTCAGAGGCTTGCGTCCATTGGCATACGCCTTGAAAGGTGGGAGGCAAAGGCAGAGCTTCCTTGGTCTGCAGGTCAAGAAGAGGTGCTTGAAGCTTACAAGGAGGATGTGGATAGGATAGTAAAGGAGTTTGGCTTTAAGTCCATTGATGTGGTAAGCCTAACACCAGAGCATCCAAAAAAGGAAGAGCTAAGGAATATGTTTCTTTCGGAGCATACGCACTCAGACTTTGAAGTGAGGTTTTTTGTTGATGGCTGTGGAACCTTTTACCTGCACCCTGAGGATAAAGTCTATGCGGTCTTGTGTGAGAAGGGTGATTTCATAAGCGTACCTGCAAACACAAAGCACTGGTTTGATATGGGAACAGAGCCTTTCTTTAAGGCTATTAGGTTTTTCTCCATACCTGATGGTTGGGTGGCGAACTTCACAGGCTCTGAAATATCCAAAAAAATACCAAGCCATGACCAAATCTTGAAGCTAAGATGATAAGGGCAATTATAACCGATATAGAAGGAACAACTTCATCCATATCCTATGTAAAAGAGGTTATGTTTCCCTACTCAAAGAGAAGGCTTAGAAGTTTTCTTGAGGCTTATTGGCAAGAGGATAAGGTCAAGGAGCTAATAAGAGGACTTGAGGAAAAACTCCAAAGAAGTATAGACCTTGACACTGCGGTGAAGACCTTTGAAGAATGGATAGACAAAGACCTAAAAGAACCACTTCTCAAAGAACTTCAAGGGCATATATGGGAAGAGGGGTTTACTTCAGGAGAATTAAAAGGACACATATACGAAGATGCTTATAAAAAACTCAAGGAGTGGAAGGACCAAGGCTATAGGCTCTATGTTTACTCTTCTGGTTCTGTAAAGGCTCAAAAGCTCTTTTTTGGAAACACAGACTATGGAGACCTTACCTATCTTTTTGATGGCTTTTTTGACACTTCTGTGGGAAGTAAAAAGGAAAAGGAGTCTTATTTGAAAATTGCTGAGCTTATAGGTCTAAAGCCAGAGGAGTGTTTGTTTTTGTCTGACTTGGAAGAGGAGCTTGACTGTGCAAGGTCCGCTGGTATGAGAACTGTAAGGGTTGTAAGGGACACAGGAAAGACAGATTCAAAACATCCTATTGTGGAGAACTTCTACCAAATAACACTTTAATAGAGTAGAGAACGAATATAACACCACCTGCAACTGCAAGAAGTGTGCCAATACCCATTAGACCCAAAGA
>JAXSNY010000040.1:0-7347 GCA_037925365.1 Aquificaceae bacterium | reverse complement strand
GAGCTTTATATTCCTCCTCTATCTGTTCCCATGTGTCGTTGTACATAAGGCAGGCATGCACCTGACCCCTTTTCAAAAGCTCAAAGGCGGAGAGGAAGTTTTCTGTAAAAACTATCCTTATCCTCTCTATGTCCAGAGAAAGCAAGGAATAGCCCGCTGGTCTTAAAAAGGGTGTTGCCACAAGTATATTCCCCTCTTCTGGAATCCTGTCCCTTACGAGCAAAAATAGCTTGTCCATCTGACCTTTAAATTTTGCCACAGGTAGATAGCCTAGTTCGTAGAGCCTCGGAGAGACAAGAGGACTTGCGTAGTAAAGGTCAAAGAACTCACCCCTTTCTATTTTTTCGTATTCCTCTCGATGCCCCCTAAGAACCTCAAAGACCACCTCTTCGCTAAGGAGCCGAGAAAGCCTTAGGGCAAGCTCCCTCCACCTTCCAAGTCCTTTTTCCGTGTCATGTGGACATACGGAAAATTTTATCATGGCTCTTTCTTTTCAATATGCATAAAGGCCTTGATTTTCCTTGTTTTCAGCGGTGAGGGTGAAAACACATCTATAAAGCACAGTATAATTTTATCACTATAAAGCATAGTATAATTTTATAACTATGGGTATAAAAGTTGGCATTAACGGATTCGGTAGGATAGGAAGGTCCTTTTTTAGGGCATGCTACGGGTATGAGGAGATTGAGATAGTAGCGGTGAACGACCTGACGGATACGAAAACCTTGGCACACCTTCTAAAGTATGACTCGGTGCATGGCAGGTTCAATGCACATGTGGAAGCAAGGGATTCAAGCCTTGTAGTGGATGGAAAAGAGGTTAGAGTTTTCTCAGTCAAGGACCCAGCGGAGATTCCCTGGGGGGAGCTTGGTGTGGATCTGGTCATTGAGTCCACAGGAGCCTTCACAAGCAGAGAAAAGGCGGGGCTACATCTGAGGGACACGGTAAAGAGGGTCATAATCTCCGCACCTGCCAAAAATCCCGATGTAACTCTTGTTCTTGGTGTAAATGAGTATATGTATGACCCCGAAAAGCACAGGATAATATCCAACGCATCTTGCACCACCAACTGTCTTGCTCCAACTCTTAAGGTGCTTCATGAAAAGTTTGGGGTGAAAAAAGGATACATGGTTACCGTTCATGCCTACACCAACGACCAGAGGGTTCTTGACCTGCCCCATAAGGACCTAAGGCGCGCAAGGGCAGCAGGGGTAAACATCATCCCCACCACCACAGGAGCCGCAAAAGCTATAGGAGAGGTCATACCCGAGCTCAAGGGAAAACTTGACGGCACCGCAAGAAGGGTTCCGGTGGCTGACGGCTCTTTGATAGACCTCACAGTTATTGTAGAGAGAGCACCCCAATCTGTGGAAGAGGTAAACAGAGCCTTTAAAGAAGCTTCAGAAAACCACCTGAAGGGCATACTCCAATACACAGAAGACCCATTGGTATCCCAAGACATAGTGGGCAATCCTCACTCTGCCATATTTGACGCAGGGCTTACGCAGGTGATAGAGGATATGGTGCATGTAGCCTCTTGGTATGATAATGAGTGGGGATACTCCTGCAGGCTAAGAGACCTGACCCTCTTTGTGGCTGAAAGAGAACCAAGCCTTAAAGCTTGAGCTATAATTTTATATCTACGGGGTGTAGCTCAGGTGGCAGAGCGTTGGCTTTGGGAGCCAAAGGCCGCAGGTTCAAGTCCTGCCACCCCGAGGGCCCGTAGCTCAGCTGGACAGAGCAAGGGATTTCTAATCCCTAGGTCGGGGGTTCGAGTCCCTCCGGGCCCGCTTTTTTTTCTTCATGGATGGGGTTTTAGCTCAAGGGTCTTGAAAGGCGTTTCCTCTGTAGACCTCCCTTTCCATGGAAGAAGCGAGCTACCTTACGAAGGTATTCAAAGCCTTGTGAGAACCATAGCTCTAAGAATATCCATACCTTCCATTCTTATTGGCTGGTCTTTAGGTGCAAGCCTATCCCTAATGGTAGCTTACATGTTTCCAGAGAAGGTTAAGGCACTTTTGCTCATAGGTTGTAGTGCCTGTTTTGGCTGTCTTTGGAGCAAGAAAAACCTAAGAGGATTTTTGTTAAGGCTTGAGAGGGATGGAGAGGGTTTTCTTAGGGAGTTCAGAAACCTTGCCTATCCAAAGACCTTTGAGGACAGCATTGACCTACAAGGTGCAAAAAAACTTCTCAAAGACTACATGGAGCTTGACATAAGGTCTATCCTTCCAAACATAAGGCAGGAGGTACACATTTTGCATGGCACAGAAGACCCCATCACACCCCTTCCTTCGGCTCTCACCCTTTACAACATGCTCAAAAGCTCTAAATTAATAATCTTCCCAGGAGGACACTTTCCCAAAAATGAAGGTCTTATCTTTGAGGTTCTCAAGAGCCTGCAAAAGCTATGAAGAATGGGCCATTCCCCAACGGTATTGTGCGGAGAGGCTAAAGGCACTTGAAAAAATAGACGGCTCCCTTCTGGACCTTGGTTGTGGAACAGGGCTTATTAGCGAGGGTCTTGAGAGGGTAGTGGGTGTAGACATAGCCATAGGTATGGCAAGGGTTTACAAAGAAAGGTTCCAGAGAGCGGTGCTGGGGGATGCTCATGACCTGCCTTTCAAAGACAAGAGCTTTGATTTTGTTATAAGCAACTTTGCCCTCCATTGGACTGACCTAAGCAGGAGCATACCAGAAGCCTTGAGGGTGTGCAGGAGGCTCTTTCTCTGTGCAATACCTGTCAAAGGAAGCCTTCCAGAGCTTGGCTTTCCCTTTCCAGAGGTAGAGAAGGTTCTTGGGCTTCTTGAAGGCAAGACAGTTATGAGGAACTTTTTTATTGAACATGTCTCCATACCCTTTGGCGGGTGGGATTTGGTGAGGTTTTTCCACTACACGGGGTCTTCCTTCAATCCCCTATCCAAAGGTGGTATAATCTCAAGGAAGGGGATTGAAAGTATGATTTATAAAATTGACAAGCCTAGTTTTAAGGTTCTATTCTTTTCTTGTGAGGTTAGAAAATGAGGAGGAAGAAGATGGTTATACTTATGACCCTTTTCCTGAGCCTTTCTATTCTTATAGGCTGTAAGGCAAAGCAGGTTCAGAGTGTTAACCCCTCTATAAAAGAGGAAAGACCAGCACTTAACTCGGGCATACTCTCCCAGTTTGAGCAGGAGCTTACAAACATAGTGGAGACGGTCTCTCCCTCGGTGGTAACCATATTTGCCACGCAGGAGGTGGCAGGTATTGAAGTTCCTTTTCCTTTTCCCTTTCAAATTCCACCTCAAGAAAGGAGGTCCTTGGGTTCTGGTGTAATAATAGACTATAAAAAGGGTAAGTTTTACATACTTACTAACAGCCATGTGGTGCAGAATGCAAGGGCCATAAGGGTTAGGTTTGACAGGCATACAGAGAAGAGGGCAAGGATAGTAGGCACAGACCCAAAAACGGATGTGGCGGTGATAGAAGTGGACGACAAGGACATACAGAACCCCGAGAGCAGGGTAGCAAAGCTCGGTGACTCGGATAAACTAAAGGTTGGTCAGCTGGCTATAGCTATTGGAAACCCATACGGGCTTGAAAGGACTGTTACTGTGGGGGTTATATCCGCTCTAAGAAGGGCAATAGGCATAACCCAGTATGAAAGTTTTATACAAACGGATGCTGCCATAAACCCTGGCAACTCTGGAGGACCCCTTGTGAACATAAAGGGTGAGGTGATAGGTATAAACACAGCCATACTGGCGGAAGGTCAGGGGCTTGGCTTTGCCATACCCATAAACCTCGCCAAATGGGTAGCGGACCAACTAATCGCCAAAGGCAAAGTTACAAGGGGCTGGCTTGGTATAGTCATACAGGACATAACCCCAGAGATGGCGGAAAGCCTTGGAGTAAAGGAGGGTGTGATAATAGCTCAGATAATGCCCGGAAGCCCTGCGGACAAGGGAGGTCTCAAGGTGGGAGATGTGGTAGTGGAGGTTGATGGTCAGAAGGTAAGCGAAGTTAGAGAGCTTCAGTTCAAGATAATGAGGACAGAGCCAGGCAAGGAGATAGATCTGAAGGTAATAAGGGAAGGCAAGGAGGTAGGCTTGAAGATAAAAGTGGGAGAGATGCCAGAGGATAGGCAGATTGGAGAGGTGGAGGAAGGTCAGGCGGACCTTGGACTTGCTCTCAGAGAGCTTACACCTGAAGAGGAGAGAAGGCTCGGTGTCAAGGGAGTTCTTGTGGTAAGGGTTGCTCCCAACAGCCTTGCCATGCAAAGCGGTATAGTTTCAGGAGATGTTATACTTCAGATGGGCAACAAACCTGTCTCTAATGTAAGAGAATTCCAACAAAGCATAGATGCCCTCAGACAGGCAGGCAGAGAGAGCGCCATTCTGCTTATAAGGAGAAGGGGCAACAACCTCTTCCTTGTGCTGAGGTTAAAATGATGATACCAGACACTGAGCAAGAGATAATAAACCAGTATCTCAAGAAGGTTTCCAAGATACCCCTTCTCACACCAGAGGAAGAGAAGGAAATCGCAAGGAAGGCAAAGGAAGGAGACCAGCAAGCCTTCAGAAGGCTTGTAGAGTCAAACCTCAGGTTTGTCATAAGCATAGCAAGGCAATACCTTGGCTATGGTCTTCCTTTGTCTGAACTCATAGCGGCGGGTAATCACGGGTTAATTGAAGCAGCAAAGAGGTTTGACCCAGACAGGGGCGTAAAGTTCATATCCTACGCTGTATGGTGGATAAGGCAGGCTATAATGCAGGCTCTTTCCCAGCAAACCGGTGCGGTCAGGATTCCCATAAAACAGTCTCATTTAATAAACAGAATAAGCAGTCTATACAGCAGGCTTTACAGAGAGCTTGAAAGAGAGCCTACCTCCGAAGAGATTGCCTATGAATACACTAAAGAGGTGCTCCAAAAGGAGCTTGAGAAGGATCTGGGACGCGAGCCAACAGAGGAGGAAATAGAGAAAAGGATTAAAAAGGAAGGCTACAAGATTAGCCCCGAGGAGGTGGATAGATGTCTTCAGCTTTGCAGAGTTCCCCTTTCTTTGGATGCACCGGTTGGTGAAAATGAGGACACCTTCTTTGTGGACTTTCTCAGCCAGCACGGCACCGCAGATGTGGAGGAGAGAATAATAAGCGAGGTGTTGGAGAAGGAGATAGATGACCTTTTGGATAGACTTCCTGAGAAGGAAAGAAGGGTTATAGAGCTAAGGTTTGGTCTAAGGGGCGAAGAGCCTAGAACCCTTAGGGAGATAGGAGACATATTGCAGATTTCCAGAGAGAGGGTGCGTCAGCTTGAAACCAGAGCCCTCAGAAAACTCAGAAACATGGCTATGAAAAGACACCTCAAAGATTTCCTTAGCTAATGCTTTCTGGTCTTCTTCTTATAGATAAGCCCAAGGGTCCCACCTCCATGGAGGTGGTTGAGTCTGTAAAAAGGCGTTTTGGGATAAAGGCAGGGCATGCTGGCACCCTTGACCCCATAGCTACGGGGCTTCTCCTTGTGCTTGTAGGCGAAGCCACCAAGTTCTCCCAGTTTTTTACAGGGCTTGATAAAGCCTACAGGACAACCGCAAAACTTGGAGAGATAACAGATACCTACGACGCAGAGGGGGAGTTGGTTGAGTCAAGGTCGGTAAAGGTATCTTGCGAGGAGCTAAAGGAAGCCCTTGGAAGGTTCACGGGCGAGATACTTCAGAAACCACCGCCCTTCTCAGCAAAGCGTCTGGGTGGTAAGAGGGCATACCAGCTGGCAAGAAAGGGGCTAAAGGTTGATATAAAGCCAGTGGAGGTCCATGTCTACAGGGCGGAGCTTTTGAGCTGTAATATGCCCTTTGTGGAGATCTTCTTTGAGGTCTCCTCTGGCACATATATAAGAAGTCTTGTTCACGAGCTTGGGTTGGAGCTTTCCTGCGGTGCTCATGTGGTGGAACTAAGGAGGTTGAGGGTTGGTGATTTTAAAGTGGACATGGCGGTAACCCTTAGCAGACTGCTCTCCATAGAGGATATAGGTGGGCTTTTAATCCCAGTGGGTGAGGCACTGAGTTTCATTCCCAAGATAAGCCTCGGGGGTGAGCTTTCAAGAAGGATAAAACATGGCTCTGTGGTCAGGCTCAGAGAAAACCTTGAAAAAACCTTTGTTAGGCTTTATGAAAATGACCATTTTCTTGGTGTAGGCTTGATTGAAGGCAATACCCTCAAACCCTACAGGCTTATGCAAGGGCTTTGAGTTTTTCTTCTATATCATGCTCTATGAGAGCCTCTATAAGTTCGTCTAGCTTGCCCTCAAGCACATCCCCAAGTCTGTATAGGGTTAGGTTTATTCTATGGTCTGTAATTCTATTTTGTGGGAAGTTGTAGGTTCTTATCTTTTCGCTTCTCTCTCCTGTGCCTACTTGTTGTCTTCTTTCCCTTGCAAGCTCCTCTTCCTTCTGCCTTTCATAAAAATCCCTGAGCCTTGCATAGAGTATCTTGAGAGCCTTCTGCCTGTTTTGAAACTGGGACCTTTCATCCTGACAGGATACGCTTATCCCAGTGGGCAGGTGGGTGACTCTTACTGCGGTCTCTGTGGTGTTTACATACTGACCACCTGCACCGCTCGCCCTAAAGGTCTCAATCCTTAGGTCCTTTGGGTCTATATGAACCTCCGCCTCGTCCGTCTCGGGCAGGACTGCCACCGTAGCGGTGGAGGTGTGTATCCTTCCTCCCGCCTCCGTCACTGGCACCCTCTGAACCCTGTGAACTCCACTCTCAAACTTGAGCCTTGAATAGGCACCCTCACCCTCTATGAGGGCAACCACCTCCTTGTATCCACCAAGCCCTGTCCTATTGGAGGAGAGGATGCTGAACTTCCAACCCTTTTCCTCCGCATACTTTTGATACATGTTAAGAAGGTCTGCCACAAAGAGCGCCGCCTCCTCACCACCTACACCCGCCCTTATCTCCAATATAACATTCTTGCTGTCCCTTGGGTCCTTTGGAAGCAGGAGCACCCTTATGTGCTTTTCTGTTTTCTCCAACTCTTGCGTGAGCCTTTCTATTTCCTCCTTTGCCAAATCCCTTAGATCTTCGCTCCTTAGTAGATCCCTTGCCTGCTCAAGTTCAGAGAGGAGTTTTTTATAGTTTTTGTAGGCAAGGTAAACTTCTTCAAGCTCCTTTAGCTCTTTCCCCAGCCTTGTTAGGCTCTCACTGTCCGATACCACCTCAGGAGTGCTCAGCTTATACTGTAGCTCCAAATACCTCTGCTCTACCGCTTTTAGCTTTTCTTCAAGCTCAGGGCTGAGCATTATCCCTTACCGGTCAGCTCCAAGAAGGCAGGTTTTACCCGGAGTTTGCCCGTATAGAAGGGATGGCA
>JAXSNY010000039.1:0-7351 GCA_037925365.1 Aquificaceae bacterium | reverse complement strand
GAAACCGCTCTCAACAAACTCTTTCCTTGATGGTAAGGAGCGTAAGGTTTAAGGAAGACAGGATAACCATAGATGATAACTTCATAAACAGGGTTATATACCCGCTCCTTGGAGAGGAGGGCAAGGGACTTGAGCCTTTGGAAGCTTTTAAGAGAGTAAATGAGCTCTGGAGGCAGATGGATGTGGCAAGACTTGGAGAGATAGGTATGAAAAGTGAACAGAAGCTTCTTTGGGAAGGTGCCTTTTCACAGCTTCCTAACAGTAAGGTTTTTGCAGGCTACGGGGAGACAAGGCATTACTACTATCAGGGACAGAAGGTTAGCGAAAGCAAGCATATGGGCTTTGACTTTGCCTCTGTGGAGAGGGCACAAGTGCCAGCCAGCAATTCAGGAGTGGTGGTCTTTACTGGAGACCTTGGCATATACGGAAACACGGTGGTAATAGACCATGGCATGGGTCTTATGAGCCTTTATGGTCATCTTTCAGAGATAATTGTAAAGGAAGGTCAATATGTAAAGAAGGGAGAGGTTATAGGAAGAACTGGCAAGACTGGACTTGCATTTGGAGACCATCTTCACTTTGGCATATTGGTACAAGGCTATGAGATAAACCCACTTCAATGGCTTGACCCCAAGTGGATAAGGGACAACATACTTTCTGTCCTTGAGGCAAGATGAAAAGGTTAAGGCACAGACTTTCTGTTTTTTTGGCACCATTCGTTGCTTTTTTACTGAGGCTAATTCATAAAAGCATAAGGTGGGACAGGAGAATAGACTACGAGCTTTACAGAGGCAAGATAATAGCCCTTCTTCATGGAAACGCTCTTGGTGTTGCCATGCTTGGCATAGATAGAGGCATTTACGCCTTGGTAAGTAGGTTCAGAGACGGAGACATCGCAGAGAAGTTTCTCCTTAGTCTTGGCTATAGGGTGGTAAGAGGCTCAAGCGAGGAAGGAAAGCCACAAAAGGGTGGAAGCGTAGGACTTCTTAGGTTGGTAAAAGTCCTCAGGGAGGGAAACACGGTTGCCATAACGGTGGACGGACCAAAAGGTCCATATGGAAAGGTAAAGGCAGGTGTAATCTTACTGGCACAGAAAACAGGAGTGCCAATAATCCCGGTATATGTGGACTTTGAATGGTATATAAGGCTAAAAACCTGGGATAGGCTAATTATCCCCATACCCTTCTCAAGGGCAAAGGTTAGGATTGGCAACCCTCTATGGGTTCTGTCAGAGGATAGCATAGAGGTTAAGAGGGAGGAGCTGGAAGGGGTCCTTTCTTTTCTTTCTTCGGGAATATCTTCTGAGAAAGCTCTGGAGCTAAAAGAAAGCTAAAGCTACCTATCAATGCGGTAGAAAGCACCAAAGCAAAGGCAAGGGATTGGGCTGGTGCGTAAAAGCTGGTAAAAATTACAGAAAACTCTCCACGCTGGATAAAGGAAAGAGAAGCTCTCATAGCAGTCCTCTTGTTAAATCCGTATAGGATAGCACCGTAGTAAGTGGAGACGAGTTTAAAAAACACAGACATTACTATCAACAAAGCCAATAGCCAAGGGTTAAAATCAAAGCTAAGTTTTGCATGAAAGGTAAACATGAAAAAGAATACTCCCACCGATATTTCCTTTAGGTCTGTCAGGGATTTTTCTATAACCTCAAATAGCTTACTCTTTTCTGGCACGAGCACACCCAACATAAAGGCAACAAGAGCATCAGATAGACCTAACTTGAGGCTTATTCCAGAAGAAAGGAGCAAAAAGCCGAGCACTATGAAAGGCACAAGCCCCTCATCCAACCTTTTGTCAAGGTAGTCAACCACCCTTTGGGATGGGGCTTTCAAAAGGTAAAAAATTCCAAAAAGCAAAAAGACCGCCAAAACGCCTCTTGAAACACTTATCACATCCGGCTCACCCCCAAAGGTAAGACCCGTAAGCACAGACAAAAGCACTATACTCACAAGGTCTTCAAAAATTAGTATTCCGATTAAAAGTTCCGCCTCTGGGTTTACGAGCCTTTTGTAGTCCATAAGGAGCTTTGCGGTTATGGCTGTGCTACTGGGATATACCACCGCACCCATAACAAGGGAGAAGACCAAGTCCTTCGTGAAAAGGTGAGTGATAATAAAGGCAGGCACAAAGTTAAACAGGAAATCTAAGAAGCCAGGCTTTAGCACCCTTTTCATGCCTGCCAGCCTTTCAAAGGAATACTCAAGACCTATAAAGAAAAAGAGGAGGATAACCGCTGAGTATTCAAAGATTATCAATACATCCTCCGCCCGGTGAGGTAAAAAGGACTTACCTAAAAGACCTGCGAGCATAAAGGAGAGGATGTATGGGACTTTGACCCTTGAGAGAATAAGAGCAGAAAAGAAAAGCAGTAGAAAAACTCCCCCAGCCAGTATGAAGTCTTGAGGGTTGTGCATGCTAAGTGCTACACCTTCCGCAGAGTTCCAGAAAGTGGTTTATCTGCATACGCGTGCCTACAACTATTAGCACATCCCCTAACTCTATCTTTTCCTTGTATGGGTCGGGGCTTGGTATAATTTTCCCCTTTCTTTCTATGGCTATAACAGATACGCCCGTTGTCCTTCTTATCTGAAGCTCCGCTATGGTTTTGTTTATGAAGTTTGACCCCACTTCTATCTTTACCCATTCCATAACTACCTCTTTTAGGATAAGCTCCATTTTATCTACCTTTATAGGCTGATAGAGAGCCCCCGCAAGCAAAAAGCCAAGCTCCTTCGCTTCCTCTTCTGTTAGGTCAAAAACGCAGGAGGTCTCCTCCTCCTCCATGAGATATATTTCCCTCTTGCCCGTGTTGTATATTACAAGCACCAACTCCCTTCCCTCTCTCAGGCTTATGGAATATTTCTTGCCTATGCCGGGCAAGTCCGTTTCCTTTATGTCCATAAACTATATTTTACCGCTTCCTTATGGACTTGAGTATGTCCTTCCTCTCCGCAAGGACTATGGACTTTATACCCTCATCCCTCTGGTATACCTCTGAAACCTCCCTTTGTATGAACTCTATGAGCTTTTGCACTTGAGTCTCCAACTCCTCAATCTGCTCCTTCATGCGAAGGATTATGTCAATGCCTGCAAGGTTTACGCCCAAGTCCCTACTGAGGGTAAGGATAAACTCAAGCCTTTGTATGTCCTCTTCCGTATAGTAGCGCGTCCTTCCCTTGCTCCTTGTGGGTTTTATAAGACCTTCCCTTTCGTAGAGCCTAAGGGTTTGCGGGTGTATGTTGAACATGCTGGCTACCACACCTATGGTGTAGAGCCTTGTCCTTTCCCTTTTCATGTTTGTCTCTCCCTTATGCGTTCTGGCTCTGGCAAGAGTTTGTCAAGTTCCTCAAGAAGCTGTTTTATCCTCCTGCCATCGCCAAAGAGTTTATCCATAAAGCCCAGCTTGGGAACATCTATGTGAACCCTCACAAAGAGATCTCCCCTTCCTTCGTACATCAGTTTTGGCATACCATGTCCTTCTACCCTTATGGTATCTCCCTCTTTCACCCCTGGGGGAGCCTTCACCCTAACACTCTTACCTTCAAGGGTAGGAACTTCAAGCTCTGTCCCAAGAACCGCCTCAGTGAGCTTGAGGTTTACATCCACATAGAGGTTGTTGCCCCTTCTTTCAAAGATGGGGTGGGGCTTTACTTTTATGGTTATAATGAGGTCTCCAGGAGGTCCTCCAAACATACCCGCATTACCCTTTCCTTCTGCAAGCACCTTACTGCCTGTATCTACACCCGCGGGTATATTCACCTTTACCTCTTCTCTCTGAGACACCTTGCCTCTACCCTTACATACAGGACAAGGCTCTCTTATAACACCTTCACCCCTACAGGTGGGACAGGTCTGTACTATGGTCATGAAAAACTGCCTTTGAACCACCTCTCCCCTTCCACCACAGGTAGGACAGACCCTTTCCCCCTTGCTCTTGTCGTAACCGCTTCCACCGCAGGCATCGCAGAGAACCTCTCTCACCAGAGGAATGCTCACCACCGTGCCCCTGTAGGCTTCCTCAAGGCTTAGCTCCACCGTGTAGTATATATCTTCACCCTTTACCGGTCTCCTGCTTTCACGCCTTTTTCTACGTGTTGCTCTTTCAAAGATGTCTTCAAAGCCAAAGCCCCTAAGAAGCTCTTCAAATAGGTCTCCCACGTTTTGGAAAACCACCTCTTGGTAGGCTTCGCCACCGGGTTGAGCACTAAAGGCGGAATGCCCGTATTGGTCGTAGAGCTTCCTTTTCTCTGGGTCTGAGAGAACCTGATAGGCTTCGTTTATCTCCTTGAACTTCTCCTGAGCCTCTGGGTCCTTGTTGAAGTCTGGGTGGTATTTTCTGGCAAGCCGGCGGTATGCCTTCTTTATTTCCTCCTGCGTGGCGTTTCTTGGAACACCAAGCACCTCGTAGTAATCCCTTTTTGCTGACTGAGCCATGTTAAAAGATTTTAGTCAAGTTTTATCAAATTTCAAGGGGTAAGCTCTGAAAAACATCATCCTTAAAGGGTAGAGCCTCTGTCCGAGCTTTGACCACTTTTACACCCCTCTCCTTTGCTTTCCTTAGAAGAGCCGAAGAACACCGTACACTACACCCAAGGCCGACGCAAACCTTCCGCTACCTACACCTACTTCAATGGATAAACCAACAGGCTCGTATAGTTTTTTTAGACACTCCACCTCAAGGCTGTAAGCAGAGCTCCCAAAAGGCAGTTCATACCAAAGGTCATACCTTTTCGTTGCATATGATAAACTATAAACCATGCTGTGGAAAAAGTCGGTAATAGAGCTCACATCTCTAATAAGGAAAGGAGATATAAAGCCAGCAGAAGTTATACAGAGCTTCTATGAGAGGTTTTTAGAAACAGAAGATAAGGTCAAGGCTTACATACTACCACTTTACGAAAAGGCTGTTGAAGAGGCAAAAAGCCTCAAACCCTCTGAGGACAAGCCTCTACTTGGTATACCCATAGCCATAAAAGATAACATAAACGTAAAAGGCTACCCCACTACCTGTGCGTCAAAGATACTGCAGGGTTATATATCTCCCTATGACGCTACCGTTATAGAGAGGCTAAAGAGGGCAGGAGCTTTAGTGGTTGGAAAAACCAATATGGACGAGTTTGCCATGGGCTCTTCTACAGAGTATTCCGCCTTCTTCCCCACAAGGAATCCATGGGACTTAGAGAGAGTTCCTGGTGGCTCTTCTGGTGGCTCTGCGGTGGCGGTTGCGGTAGGCTCAGCTCCTCTTTCCCTTGGTTCAGATACGGGAGGCTCTATTCGTCAGCCTGCAAGCTTTTGTGGTGTTATTGGACTAAAGCCCACCTATGGAAGAGTTTCCAGATATGGTCTTGTTGCTTTTGCCTCTTCCCTTGACCAGATAGGACCCTTTGGCAGACGCACAGAAGACGTTGCACTCCTTATGGAGGTCATATCTGGACATGACCCTAAAGATTCCACAAGCAGTAAAAGACCTGTTCCCAAGTATACGGAAGAACTAAGAAAAGGTGTAAAGGGTCTACGGGTTGGTGTAGTTAAAGAGTTTATACAGGATGGACTGGAAGAGGGTGTAAGAAGAACTTTTGAAAGCTTTCTCAAAGAGATGGAAAAAGAAGGTATGCAAGTAGAAGAGGTTTCACTCCCTCACGTAAAGTATGCCATACCCTGCTACTACATCATAGCACCCTCAGAGGCTTCTTCTAACCTTGCACGCTACGATGGTGTCAGATTTGGATACAGGACAAGGGAATACAAAGACCTTTTTGAAATGTATGCAAAGACGAGGGATGAGGGCTTTGGACCAGAGGTAAAAAGAAGAATTCTCCTCGGCACCTTTGCTCTCTCCGCGGGATATTATGATGCATACTACCTTAAAGCGATGAAGGTAAGAAGACTTATAGCTCAAGACTTTGAAAAAGCCTTTGAGAAGGTGGACATTATTGCCACACCCACAAGCCCCACAACTGCCTTCAAGTTCGGAGAAAAAACATCAGACCCCATCTCTATGTATCTTTCAGATATCTTTACTGTGAGCGTAAACCTTGCAGGTCTTCCTGGACTATCCATACCAATAGGCATGTCCAATGGTCTTCCTGTAGGTGGACAGCTTATAGGGAAAGCCTTTGATGAGGGAACACTCCTTAGAGTTTCCTATTGGTGGGAGCATGTATATAAGCACTACGAGCTTGAGCCAAAACTTTATATTTAGAAAAACTAAAATTAAGCAAGTTTATAGGTTCCTTAGGGACTTTCTTTTGTGGAAAACGACTATGATTATATTGTTAAAAACCCTTTCTGGTAAGAAACTTAGACTTATAAAAGCGATTTGCAGGCGGGGTATTCTGGGCAAAGAGAAAGAGGAATATATACAGTCAACATTACAATATACTATGGAGTGCTTGTGATGGTTTTATGCGATGAGACTGGTGCGGTGTATGACATATGGTTCAAGCTTGGCAATTGGCATGAGGTGAGGGCATACAAGGAAAGAAAGAGGAGGAGTAGTTGGTTTGGGACTGTTTTCTTGTCTCAGACAGAGGAGACCTCCTTGGCAGGAAGTTTTACAGCAAGGTCAGAGAATTTGCAGAGACAACAGAGAGCAGAAGGTATTTAAGACTTCAACACAGGCTAAGTGAGTATGTGAAGAATGAGGTAAGGAGGGTAATAAACAGGGTTATAGAGTTATACAGACCACAAAGGCTTGTGCTTGAGGACTTGAGAGGCTTTTTGAGGAGGGTGATTAACAACTTTCCAAAGGCTATAAAGAGGGTGCTTATAAGGTTTGGGCTTGGGGAGATAAAGAGGAAGATAGAGGAAGTAAGAGAGGAATATGGCATAGAGGTGGTGTATGTTGCTCCTGCCTATAGTTCACAAGCATGCAGTAATTGTGGGTATGTAGACAAAGGGAATAGGAAGGCAAGGAGTGAGTTTGAGTGTAAGCTATGCAATAGAAAGCTCCACGCGGATGTGAATGCGAGCAGGAATCTGCTTAGCGGTGCTAAGTGGAGTTTGCATTTGCGTCGTATGGAGCAAGCCCTTATCAAGCAGGTAGAGGAGTTTATGGCTCGCCTGTTTGATGAGCGGTTTAGGTGTCTTTGGAGTAAGGCACTGGGATTGATTGAAAGAAATCCATACTTTCAGTCAGTCCCTAAACCCGAGGTGTGGATAAATGCCCATAGGAGGGATATTTGTCCATGCTAAGGGATACTCTATGACATACACCTTCTTAAGATTTATAGTGGCAAATACGCTTGCATAGTGAGTATTGAAACCTCTGAAAACTACGACCTTGAACACTACCATAGGATAATATCCCACTTTGAAGAGATAGCCCATGCAACGGTAGAGCTGAAAA
>JAXSNY010000038.1:0-7485 GCA_037925365.1 Aquificaceae bacterium | reverse complement strand
GCAGGGCTTGGCTACTTTATAGGAAATGCTGTGGTTAATCTACACACAAGAAACTCTGGAAGGCTGTCTGTAGTTCCTACTATAGGAAACGCCTACTTTGGGATGAGAGTTGAATACAATTTTTAGCCTCCTTTGAAAGCCTGTCTATGCTATAAAATATAAACCACCATGATAGCTTACTTTGTGATGGAGTTGGGTCTTGAGGAGAGTATGCCTATATACAGCGGAGGGTTGGGAACACTTGCAGGAGACACGCTCTTTTCCTATGCGGATATGGATATTCCTGCGGTTTGTGTGACCCTACTCTATAAGAGAGGCTACAATCTTCAAAAAATAACACCCCATGGCATGCAGTTGGATTTTGATGCTCTCTGGGACTATAAAAGATATCTAAGGAAACTTGACCTTGAAGTGGAGATATACTTTGGAGATAAAAAGCAAAAAGTTGCCTGCTGGGAATACTGGGTTAGGTCAAGGAGCGATGTGAGGGTTCTCTTCCTTGATGCGGATATAGAGGGCAACGACCCAGAGATAAGAAAGCTCAACAGCAAACTATACTTTGACGATGGTCTTTATAGGCTAAGACAGGAGATACTTTTGGGAATTGGGGGATACAGAGTCCTTAAGGCTCTTGGCTATGCCATTCATATCTACCACATGAACGAAAGCCATTCCGCCTTTCTTGTGGTGGAGCTTCTTAGAGAGCTGGGCAGTCTTGAGGAAGTGAAAAAAAGATGCGTTTTTACAACGCACACTCCTGTGCCTGCAGGGCATGACAGGTTCCCAGTGGAGATGGTAAAGGAAGAGTTAAAGGCTTACGACCATATAGACTGGAACAAGGAGGAGGAAGAGGGTTATATAAACCTTTCTTTGCTTGCTTCTAAGTATTCTGGCAAGGTAAATGCAGTGTCCCACAGGCATAAGTTCGTGACCGCAGGCATATTTCCAGAGCTTGGAGAAGACATTGAGTATGTCACTAATGGCGTATACCACAAAAGATGGGTCCATGGAGAAATACAAGAACTTTTTAACGAATACATACCTGGCTGGGACGAAAACCCTATACTGCTCCAAAGAGCCCATGAAATACCCTCAGAACTTCTACTTAAAAAGCACAACAAAATAAAAAGCGACCTTATAAACCTTGTAAACAAGCAGACAGATGCCAGCTTTTCTGACGATGTACTTACCATAGGTGTGGCAAGAAGGGCAACACCATACAAAAGAAACGACCTTATTCTTAGGGATGTAGACAGGTTGGTGCATATAGCAGAGAGCTTTGGCGAAATCCAAATAGTGTTTGCCGGCAAGGCTCACCCAAGAGATGGTCTGGGTAAGGAGATGATAAAGAATATCTTTGAAAAGATGAGGTTGATAAAAGAGAGAACAAAGGCTGTCAAGGTCGCCTTTCTTGAAAATTACGGCATAGATATGGCAAAGCTTTTGATAGCTGGATGTGATGTATGGCTCAACAATCCCAGAAGACCCTACGAAGCCTGTGGAACGAGCGGTATGAAGGCGGGCATGAACGGGGTTCTAAACTTTTCCACGTGGGATGGATGGTGGCTTGAGGGTGGCATAGAGGGTGTAAACGGCTGGGGCATAGGTCCAAAGCCAAGCTGGCAGGATATGACGGAGTCTAAGGATGAGGAAGACCTTGAAGACCTATATGGAAAGCTGGCATACATAATCATCCCCACCTATTACAAGCATAGGGACGAATGGGTTCGTCTTATGAAGAATAGCATAGCAACCATAGGACCATACTTTAACACCCACAGGATGGTCAGTGAGTATATTAGTAAAGTGTATAAAATTGGATTGAGGTGAGAGCTGTGGATAAAAAAGAGACCATAAGTATGCTTCTCTATGATGTTGCCCTTGAGCACTCCGCTATAGTGCAGTATCTGTATCATATATTCCTTATAACCGACGGAAACATAACTTCGGAGATAGAGGAGATAGCTCGTCAAGAGATGAGGCATCTGAAATGGTTTGCCCAGAAGGTGGTTCAGCTGGGCGGTCAGGTAGTTTTAGACAGGCTTGAGGAAATGATAGTTATAGGGGGACCAGATTGGGCGGATATGCTCTCAAAGGATGTGTGGGCAGAAGAGGAAGCTATAAGGATATACAGCCAGCAGTTAGAATTAGTAAAGGATGACTCTATAAAGAAGCTCCTTGAGAGGGTAATAAAAGATGAGCAGGACCACAAAGTGGAGTTTTCAGAGCTTATGGAAAAGGTAAAAGAAGGTCTTGTTTGTATTCCGTTAGAGGAGCAAAGACCAGACCCGAAGACCCTTGAAATGCTCAACAAATTCCTAAGGGAGGAATATCAGACCATAATCAATTACCTTTATCAGTTTTTCCACTCCAAAAACTGCGAATACAAGGACATAATGCTTGACCTTGCCATAGAGAGTATGGTTCATATGGGCAAGTTGGGTGAGAAGATAGGCGAGCTTGGTGGAATGCCTAACATTCAACGGGTAGACTTTTCACCAAAACCCTTAAAGAGCCTCCAAGAGCAGGTAAAGGCGGAAATACTCTACGAGCAGGAAACTGGCGGTGAGTATGGAAAAGAGATTGCAAAGATTGATGACCCAGAAATAAAGAGGCTTTTCGCCTTCATAGAAAACCAAGAGGAGTATCACAAGCAAAAGCTCATGGAATTTTTCAAGCTAATGAACAGGCTTACAGTGGGAGACCTCAGAAAGAAGGATGCTTGAGCTTGTTATAAACTCCTTTAGAGAAAGTGCGGAGCTTAAGTTAGCTTTTGTGGAGCTTTATGCGGAAGGAATTGTAGAAGTAGGTCAGATAATAGCAAGGGCTTTAAAGGATGGCAATAAGGTGCTTCTCTTTGGCAACGGTGGGAGTGCTGCGGATGCTCAGCACATCGCAGGTGAGATAGTGGGAAGGTTTAAAAGGGAAAGAAGGGCTTTGCCAGCCATAGCCCTTACCACTGATACCTCTATCTTAACTGCGGTAGGAAACGACTATGGCTTTGAGAGGGTTTTTGAAAGGCAGATAGAAGCCCTTTGCATGCCAGGGGACATAGCCATAGGTATTAGCACCTCTGGAAACTCACCCAATGTGATAAGAGGTCTCATGAAGGCTCATGACCTGGGTGCTACCACTATAGCTTTTACTGGAAGGGATGGGGGTAAGTTGGTGGATATCGCTCACTACAGCTTTGTAGTGCCTTCTTACGATACCGCACGCATTCAAGAATGCCATATAACTCTTGGGCACGTGCTTTGTGAGATTGTGGACAGGCTTCTATGAGGGTTCTCCTTTTTGTGAAGGACAGCCAGAGGGCAAGAGAGGTCTCTGAAAGGGTAAGGACGCTTATAGGGTCTTTTGGGGTTGACTTGGAGGTCTTTATAAACGAGCGTTCAAAAGGAGAAAAGCCAAAGGTTAGAGGCTTTGACTTGCTTGTGGTGGTGGGTGGAGATGGGACTTTTTTGGCTGGTGCAAGGCTTGCTTCAAAGGAAGGTGTGCCACTACTTGGCATAAACGTGGGAAGGTTTGGCTTTCTCACAGAAGTGGAGCTGGAGGAGGCGGAAGAGGTTTTTAAACTTCTCTTAGAGGGCAAAATAGAACCACAGAGGAGGATGATGCTTTCCGCTTCTCTCCTTAGAGGGTCTGAGGAGATTTACCTGGGGGACTACCTTAACGATGTGGTGGTTTCAAAGGAAAGCCTTGCTCGTATGGTGGAAGTGGAAATAGAGCTTCAGGGAGAGAGGGTGCTTAGGGTCTATGGAGATGGAGTTATAGTCTCCACACCTACGGGTTCTACCGCTTATGCACTTTCTGCAGGAGGACCCATCCTTTACCCACTGATGGAAGCCCTTCTCTTTGTTCCCATATGCCCCCATACCCTCTCCAACAGACCTCTTGTAGTCCCGCCGAACTTTGAGATAAGGCTTGTAAACCTCTCTGAAGACCACATGGCATACCTCACCCTTGATGGACAAGAGGGCATGAGCCTAGGAAGGGGAGATACAGTTATAGTAAAGAAGTCCAAGCACTCATGCCTTATGTATCCAAACCCCAACAGGAATTTCTTTGGCATCCTAAAGGAAAAACTCAGATGGGGGTGAGATAGGACTATGGAATACTTGGCATACCGTTTTAAGGAAGGTGAGCTTTTGCCCGTAAGACATGCTCATGTGCCTGATTTTCATAGCCTGCTACACATAGACATGCAAAAGGAAACCCTAAGAAGAAACACCCTTCAGTTCGTGAAAGGCTTGCCCGCCAACGACACCCTTCTCTGGGGAGACAGAGGCACAGGCAAATCCTCTTTGGTAAAGTCCATGTTAGGGCTTTTCGCAAAGGATGGGCTCAGGCTCGTGCAGGTTTACAAGATGGACATTAGTCACCTCTCTGAGCTTTATGACCTTTTGAGAGAGCGTCAAGAAAAATTCATTCTCTTTTTTGATGACCTCTCCTTTGAGCCGGGGGATGAGAACCTGAGGGTTTTAAAATCCCTCATGGAAGGGGACATTGAGGAGAGGCCAGCAAACGTGCTTGTGTATGCAACCTCCAACAGAAGACACCTCATGCCCGAAAGGGAAGAGGAAGGTAAATTTCCAGAGGAGAGCTACTGGGAGAGGGTCTCTCTTGTAGAAAGGTTTGGCATAAGGCTCGGCTTTTTCGGTTTTGGCAAAGAGCAGTATTTAGACATAGTGAAATATCTGGCTCTGCATAGGGGGCTTGGGTTGGAAGAGGAAGAGTTAAAGAGGTTTGCCCTTGAGTGGGCTATGCAGAAGGGCTTTTCTGGAAGAAGCGCAAACCAGTTTATAAAGGACTTAGAGGGCAGATTGAGGCTAAAATTTTAACATGACCTTTAGGGAGCTTTCTGAATACTTCTACCGCCTTGAGCAGATCACCAGCAGGCTTGAGATGGCGGACATACTAAGAGACCTTTTAGATAGGGCGAAGGCTGAAGAGATTGACAAGGTGGTTTATCTAACACTTGGTGAGCTTATGCCCGCCTTTAGAGGGATAGAGTTTGGTATTTCAGAAAAGCTTCTTATGGAATCTCTCTCCAAAGCTTGCGGTGTTAGGCTCAGCCAGGTGCAAACTCTATACAAACAGAAAGGAGACCTTGGAGACACAGCGGAAGAACTAATAGGCTGGCAGGGAAGAAACCTAAGTCTTGTAAGGGTTTATGAGGAGCTTTTTGACATTGCACGCACAAGGGGAACCTTAGACAAGGTTATGAAGCTCATAAACCTTTTAAAGGGTCTTTCGGGCTTTGAAGCCAAGTATGCGGTAAGGATAATTATAGGAAGGCTAAGGCTGGGGGTGGGTGATGCAACCATAATAGATGCCTTAGCCAGAGGGTCAAGGGATTTGAAAAACTTTATAGAAAGGGCTTATAACTTGTGCTCCGACCTTGGGCTCGTAGCCAAAAGGCTAAAGGAGGGTGGACTCGAAGCCATAAAAGAGTTCAAGATTCAATTAGGTTATCCCATAAGGATGGCTTTGGCGGAAAGGGTATCCAGTGCACAGGAGATAATTCAGAGGCTTGGCAGATGTGGTGTGGAGGCAAAATATGACGGCTTTAGACTACAGGTTCACAAAGATGACGACAAGGTGGAAATATACTCAAGAAACCTTGAAAGGATGACGGAGATGTTTCCCGATGTGGTAAAGGCGGTCATGAATGACATAAAGGTCCAAAGGGTAATAATTGAAGGTGAAGCCTTAGCGGTAAACGAAGAGACTGGCGAGTTTTATCCCTTTCAGATAACCATACAGAGAAAGAGAAAATACAGCATAGAAGAATATGCAAGGGATTATCCACTTAAGCTCTTTGTCTTTGACCTGCTTTATCTTGAGGGAGAGGACTACACGGTAAAGCCTTATATAGAAAGAAGGAAAACCCTTGAGGAGCTTTTCTCTAAAACAAATACCCTTAGACCTTCAGAAATGTTTATAACAGACAAGGTAAAGGAGATAGAAGCTTTTTTTGAGGACGTTATAACAAGAGGGCTTGAGGGTATAATGGCAAAAAGACTTGATGCACCTTACACTGCAGGCTCAAGGAATTTTAACTGGATAAAGTTAAAAAGAAGCTACAGGGGAAGTCTTGCGGACACGGTGGACGTGGTAATAGTGGGCTACTATTACGGAAAGGGTGCAAGGGCAAGATTGGGTATAGGTGGTCTCCTTGTAGCGGTTTACGAGCCTTCTACGGATACCTTTAAGACGGTAAGTAAGGTAGGTTCAGGCTTTACAGAGGATGAATGGGTCAGGTTAAGGGAGATGTTGGACACCATAAGGCTTAACCATAAACATCCAAGAGTGGACAGCATAATTGGCGTAGATGTGTGGGTAGAGCCAAGGTATGTCATAACGGTCAAGGCGGATGAGATAACGAGGTCTCCTTTGCACACCTCAGGCAGGACCCTTGAAGAGCCGGGCTACGCCTTGCGTTTTCCAAGGGCGGTCAGCTTTATAAGAGAGGACAAAAACCCAGAAGATGCTAACACGGTAGAGGAAATAATAAGGATGTATAACCTACAGAGGAAGTTGTCTGCAGAATAGTGGCGGCGGGAGGACTCGAACCTCCGACCTGAGACTTATGAGATCTCCGCTCTAACCAGCTGAGCTACGCCGCCTAGTATATATTATAAACAATGAGACCTGTATTGGCAATTTTATTGTCTCTTACGCTTGTCTCTTGTTGGTAAGGTTGACTAAGTTGGATGGTTTCAGGGATTGGCTAAAAAATCTTTGACTTAATAATGTGGAATTTGTAAATTTCCACACCTTACCTCTGGGTTTCTTCCACCAACAGCCCTTCCTTTAGCCCCCAATCGCTTACCCTTATAATGTTTTTCCCGAAAAGAACCATGCTTCTATAAAAGATAACAAGACCTGGAATTATCACCTTTGCCCTCTTTGGCTCTATGTGGGGAAAATTGGCAATGCGATCCCTTTCCTTCATAGAGCTTAGTGTCTCAAGCCAAAACATAAGCCTATCTAAGGAAAGCTCCTTTCCATGAATATCCTTACCTCTGTAGGGATATATACCGTATTCAATGGCGGTTATGGTGGTTATAGTGCCACCAAGACCCACAAGCTCATCGCAGGGCTGGACTACTTCCCTTATATGCTCGTCAAGGAAGTTTTTCAAAGACTCAAGCTCGTAGTTTCTGGGTGGGTCGCTGTGGATAAACTCCTCTGTGAGGTTTACAATTCCAAAGGGAAAAGACCTTATGCTCTCTATCTGAAAGCCTCTACCACACACAAACTCTGTTGACCCACCCCCTTGGTCTATGATACAAAACCTTCCAGAGGGTCTAAGAGAATAGGCTACAGAGAGAAAGGCATACCTTCCTTCCTCTTCAGGAGTTATAACCCTCAGCTCAAGCCCTGTGAGAGCTTTTAGTCTTTCTAAAAAATCCTCTGCGTTTTTTGCCCTCCTTAGTGCCTCTGTCCCCACTATCTTTATGCGTTCTGCTCCAAGCTCCT
>JAXSNY010000037.1:0-7621 GCA_037925365.1 Aquificaceae bacterium | reverse complement strand
CAAGCACGTAAAAGACCACTATGGCAACTGCGTATATTATCAACTGCAAACCTGCAAGAAGCTCCGCCCCAAGGTGAAGGAACATGCCAGCCATAGCAAGGATTAGGCTTATAAAGGAGAGTATGGCGTGGACTGGGTTTTTGAGAAAAAGCACACCCAGGGTGGAAATTACAGCCCAAGTGGACAAAAGGGCAAAAATTAGCCATTCCATTCTATCTTCCCCCAGAGTTTTTCTCTCTGCTGGTCATCTATCCAAATACGGTCTGGCTCAGAGTCTCTTCTCTTTTTCCAATCTATGGCATTTTCCTCAAGTCTATCCATCCTAAGGACCGCAGACCTCCTTGTGTATCCCGCCAGCTCATAAAGGTCCGTCATGGTAAGACAGCCCACAGGACAGGCATCCACACAAAGACCACAAAAGAGACAGTTAAGCAGGTTCATATCAAAACGCACCACCTTTTTTGAGCCGTCAGGCATCTGCACTGCCTCTATCCTAAAGAGGGTTGGCATAGGACAGGCGGTCTGACACATATAACAGGCAACGCATCTGCTTTTACCCTTTTCGTAGCTCATAAACTTCTCTATAGCCTTTAGAGAGTCTGGCTCTGTGCCGTCCCACACAAAGTGTCCGTGAGCTCCTCTGTATCGCTTAGGTGGTGTGAGCTTTTCTATAGGGTAGTTGGTGGTTATAGGCTTTCTGAAAAGGTTTGTGAGGGTCACGGAAAGACCCTTTATGAAATCTACAAAGAACACAGTTTCTAACAGGTTAAGAAAAGCCTTCCTGTCTACCTTTTTTATACCCATAGTGGGCTACTATTTTAAGCCAAGTAGAGCTTTCGTGCAAAAGTTTATGACCTATTTCATTCTACGAGCGTTAACCCCCTATACAGCCACGGGACACCAAGAAAGCCCTTCTTGACCGCATACTCCACCTTGTCCCCGACCTTAGCCTTAATATAAAAGCCTTCAGAGACACTTAAACTATCACACCATCGGTTTTTATGAAGCTCCGCAAGCAGTATCCTATGCCCACCCCTTATTAGGTAATACTTACTTGTTATTGTATCCCTTATGGTTTCTGGCTCAGAGCTGTCAAAGCGTCCATTTAGCCACATGAGGAAGAAAAGGCTTATAAAGGGAGTGCAAACAAGGCATACAAATAGGGTTTTGAGGATTACCCTTTGACCAAGAGTAGGAGCACCTACAAGAAGCAATACAAAAGCAGTGTAGAGTATGATTATCGGTGTTAGGAATTTCAAACCTATTAGCAGTATTTCATGGTCGCAAAGTGGTTTGTATCTGTAAAAGCCTCCTGCAAAGCCAACTGTTATAAGGGAAAGGGTAATCAAGACAGGGAGCTTTAGTGTAAGCCAATTCCTAAGGTCTTCCTTGTAAACTTTTGCAGAGGGTATTGAGTTTATCCTTTGGCTTATGCCCACTAATATCTTAAGAGCGGAGAGGACATCTTCTTTTTTCACAACCTTTTTGAACCTACTCATTCCACCTAAATGCCAAGCAAGGGTAAGGGTTTTAGCTTTAATCTCAAGAAAGTTAACTCCTGGCAGGCTAAAAAGCTCTATGACCCAATTCTTAAAATCTTCTCTGTTTAGTATTTGCTCCGCCCACTCCTTATCTTCATATTCCACAAAGATGTTCTCAAAATATGGCTTTCTAAAAAGTGTCCTGTCTAAGATATTACCTTGCCAAAGTTTTAAGTAGCCAACAGGGTTTAGCTCAACACTTGCCTTTAGTGCATAAAATCCTTGCCCTCCCTCTGTGTAAATTTTTACCCTTACTCCATCCAATTCAAGCTCAGCAAGAGGAAATATGAGCCATCTATTACCCGCATGCCTTGCACCAAGAGAGCTATAAAAGTCAAAAAGCTCACGCCTGTGCCTGCTATAGCCTAAATACCACAAAAGGACAACAAGAACTAAGATAACAGGCAGTAAAACTTCAGCTTTCAAGCTCCACAGCCCCAAGGTCATACCCTCCCGCTTGAGTTATCTTCACCCTTATTACGTCCCCTGGCTTTAGCTCCCTATCAGACTCCACGTAAGTTATGCCGTCCACCTCTGGAGCTTGTGTGTAAATTCTGCCCACTGGCACGTAGCCAAACTCCTCGTCAAAGCCATCTACCAACAGCTCCAACTCTTTCCCAATAAACTCTTGGTTTTTCTTAAGAGTTATTCCTTCTTGAACCCTTAGGAGCTCCTCCCTCCTTCTTTCCTTCTCTTTCTCTGACAATGGGTCTCCCAAAGAAAAGGCATGAGTGCCTTCCTCTCGGTAGTAGGTAAAGACGCCAACCCAGTGGAAGTGCCCCTCCGAAACAAAATCCAAGAGCCTTTGAAAATCCTCTTCTTCCTCTGTGGGATAGCCCACTATAAAGGTTGTCCTCAAGACAGCCTGTGGCAGTTTTGTGCGAACCTTTTCTATAAGACCTCTTACAAAGCCCTCCTCATAGCCCCTTCTCATGCTTCTCAAGACCTTAGAGCTTATATGTTGCAGTGGCATATCAAAGTAAGGTAGAGCCTTTTCTGAGCTTTGCATATAGTCAAGCAGGTCATCTTCTATCTCTGTGGGATAGAGATATAGAAGTCTTATCCATCTAATGCCTTCTACCCCTTCAAGCTCGCTGAGTAGCCTTATAAGATAGCCCTTTCCGTATAGGTCTCTTCCGTAGTAGGTGGTGTCTTGTGAGACTATGCAAAGCTCTTTTACGCCCTGACTTGCAAGGTATCTGGCTTCCTCTAATATTTCCTCAATAGGTCTGGAGCGGTGCTTACCTCTTATCAAGGGTATGGCACAAAAGGAGCAAAGCCTATTGCACCCTTCTGCAATCTTTAGGTATGCGTAAGACTTGGGCGTGGTAAGCACTCTCTGAGTTTTCTCCTTCTTCTCCAATCCAAGAAACTCTACCACACTGTCCCAGCTTTCTGTCCCAAAGTAGGCAAGCACCTCTGGAATTTCCTTTTGAAGCTCTTCCTTATACCTTTGCACAAGACATCCCATCACTATAACCTTTTTGTCTTCCGCGAACTCTAAGATGGTTTCTATGGCTTCCCTTTTTGCCGGTTCAATAAAACCGCAGGTGTTTATAACTATCACATCCGCCTTTTTTGGGTCGCTAAGGACCTTTGCACCACCTTCCTTTAACTTTCCAAGAAGCACCTCCGTGTCCACAAGGTTTTTGGCACAACCTAAACTTATCACACCTACCTTCATCATTCCTCCATATCAAGCTCAGCATCTATCCTAAAGACATTGGCGTTGTGAAAGGCGTCATACATGACATATTTTCTGTAAGGGTTGTCCTTTAAGGCTTCTCTTATTTCGTCTATGCTCTTGCCTTGCTCTTTTGCTTTCCTTATGTTCTCTCTGAGAAACTGCACATATGCGAGAGTAAAATCCACAGCGGACATGTCCATAGGCTCGTTGTGTCCACCAAGAATCACCTCTGCATCCATCTTCTTAATCTTATGTAGGGATTCCACAAGACCCTTTGAGCTTGCTCCCCTATCCCCCATAAAGGGTATGCGGTTATAGAGGACAAGGTCTCCTGTAAAGAGCACCTTTTCTGAGGGCATGTATACCACAAGGTCGTTGTCTGTATGGGCTGGTCCCATGTATATGACTTCAAAGGTCTTTCTACCTACGTTGAGGGTGTATTTGTCCTCTACCACTATGTCTGGTGGGACAAGGACTACGCTTTTGAAAAGGTCACCAAACCTCTGTTTTGCGTTCTCAAGGGCAAGCTGTGCCTCTCCTGATTGGTATAAGTCCATAAGCTTTTTGTGGGCTACTATCTTGGCTCCAAGCTCCTTGTAGGTTTTTGCTCCATACCAATGGTCAGGGTGGTAGTGGGTGATTATGGCGTATTTTATGGGTGCCTTCTTTACTCTCATAAGGTTGTCCACAAATTCCTTTGAAAGCTCTGGAGTGGACAGGGCATCTATCACAACCCAACCTTCCTCTGTTAGCACCCCAAAGGCGTTGGACATAAAGCCTCTATTTTCCACAGAGGGCAGGGCATCCACGCCCCTAACCATATAAATGTCCTCTTGCACCCTCCTTAGCTTCATCTCGGGCGTAATAGCGTAGGCAAGAAAAACAAGCACAAAAAGGAGCTTCATATATCTCATCTTTTTACCTCCTGCTATATGATTTTATTCCTCTCCGTAAATATGTTAACCATTTCCAACTCTTCTTGAGTTTCTATCACCAAAACCTTTACACTACTACCCTTTGAGCTTATAAACTCTTGGTTTTTTCTGTTTGCCTCTTGGTCAAGCTCAACTCCAAGAAAGGCAAGCCTTTTGCAAAGCTCTTCTCTCACCTCTGGACTGTTTTCTCCTATACCACCAGAAAAAACGAGGGCGTCCACCTTTCCCTCTAAGAAAAACCAATAAGCACCCACATACTTCAAAAGCCTATGCAGGAAAGCCTCAAAGGCAAGGATTGCCCTCCTGTTGCCGTTCCTTTTCAAAGTGAGAAGCTCCTCAAAGTCAGAGACCCCCGCTATAGCCCTTATACCGCTCTCTCTGTATAGCCTTCCCTCTAACTCCTCCACAGACAAGCCAGACCTTAGCATATGGAGTATAACCCCAGCGTCCACATCGCCAGGTCTTGTCACCATAAGGAGACCCTCAAGAGGCGTAAAGCCCATGGAAGTATCTACAGAAACTCCCTCCTTTACCGCACATACACTACAGCCTTGTCCCAAGTGCATCATTATGAGGTTTGGCTTTGTTTTTTCAAGAACCTGCTTAGACCGTCTCAAAAGGTAGGAGTAGGAAATGCCATGAAAGCCATACCTCTTTATACCCCTTTGATAAAGCTCGTAGTCCAGTCCATATATTCTTGCACTCTCTGGTATGCTTGAATGGAAGTCCGTATCAAAAATAGCGTAGTGTTTGCTTTTACTAAAAAGCTCAAGGCTCTGCTCTATGCCTTCCAAGGCTATGGAGTTGTGGAGAGGGTTTATGCGCGCAAGCTCTTGCAGTATCGCAAGGCTTTTAGCCTCTATAAGCATAGGGCTTTTGTGTTCCATACCGTGCACCACCCTGTGCAGGACTACCTCTGGGCTAATTGGAAGTTCCTTTGCAAGCTCCCTTAGTGCTTGGGATAAGTCTTCCCCTCTGAAGACCCTCTTGTGCTTTAGGATTTGCCTCTGACCCTCAAAGAGGGCATACTTAAGAGAGGAGCTTCCGTAGTTTAGGCACAAGAAAGTTCTCATCGGAAAACTCCGGTGCGTCTACGCCTTCTTCGTAGGCATGTCTTAGGGCTCTTATCTGCATATCCTTTAAAAGGTCTATGTATCTGCCTCCCACCGACTGTAGGGCTGGTGTTCTTTGGATAGCGTCTATGGCAATGCTAAAGCGGTCTGTTTGGTTTAGTATGGCAAGCTGGAGGGGTGTGGTAATGCCACCTCTTCCCTTAAGGAAGGGTTGAAGCTGTGTGGCATCTATGCCTATCTTTCTGTTTTCTCTGTAGCCTCTCACATGCAGGTTCTTGTGGTTTCTTCTTCTGTAGGTGAGCCTGTGGATAAGCCAAGGATAGCCGTGGAAGTTAAAGATTATGGGCTTGTCTGTGGTAAAGTAGGCGTCAAAATCCCTGTCTGGAAGACCGTCAGGATGCTCGCTGTCTGGAGTAAGTCTAAAGAGGTTTACCACGTTCACAAACCTTATGGCTAAGTCTGGAAAGAACTCTCTCAGAAGCAAAGATGCACCTATAGCCTCCTTTGTGGGTATATCACCACAGCTTGCAAGGACCACATCGGGTTCTCTATCTGTGTGGGTGCTTGCAAAGTCAAAGATGCCTATACCCTTTATCACATGTGAGTAAGCACTCTGATAATCCAAATACTGAGGGTGTGCCTGCTTGTCAACTACGATGATGTTTACTCTGTTTGTGGACTTAAGGCACAGCTCCACCGTTGCCAAAAGGGTGTTAGCATCGCATGGAAAATAAAGCCTTACCACATTGGGCCACTTATCCACTATGCTGTTTATAAAGCCAGGGTCTTGGTGGGTAAAGCCGTTGTGGTCTTGTCTCCAAACCACGGAGGTAAGTAGAAGGTTAAGAGAACTAATGGGTGCCCTCCAAGGCACATCCTGAGATATATCCAACCACTTTCCAAACTGGTTTACCATTGAGGTTATTATGGGAGCAAAGCCTTCGTAAGTGCTTAAAATACCATGCCTTCCCGTAAGTATATAACCTTCAAGCCAACCTTCCACTGTATGCTCAGAGAGCATCTCCATAACCCTGCCCGTAGGGCTCAGATAGCCTTCATCCTCGTCCACAGGAAGTCTCTCTAACATCCATACCTTGCCAGCTTCAAAGGTGGGGTGTAGTCTGTTTGAGGCGGTTTCGTCTGGTCCAAAAACTCTAAAGTTGTGGGGGTTTTTCTTTAAAACTTCTCTAAGGTAGTATCCAAGAGGCAAGGTGTTGTTATGGAGGGTAAACCTCTCCACGCTATAGTCTTCTGCCTTTGGTAGGTCAAGAGGCTTTCTCAAAAGCCCACCGTTGGCAAAGGGAGTATCTCCAAGCTTTCTGCCCTCTTCTGGAAAGAGCTCGCTAAGGTTTATAAGAGGTCTACCCTCTTGGTCAAAGAGCTCCTCTGGTTTATAGCTTTGTAGCCACTCCTCAAGGAGCTTGAGGCTATCTGGATTTTCATGAACGTCAGAAAGAGGAACTTGGTGAGACCTCCAATAACCCTCTATGTATTTTTCTCTAAACTTCTTTGGTGCTGTCCAACCCTTAGGTGTTTTTAGCACTATGGCAGGAAGCACAGGTCTTTTCTCTTTTCCGCGCAGGTCCATAAGCCTTTCAAAGGCGGACTCCATAACCTCCTTCATCTGACCAGCCACCTCCTCTGGCTCTTCTCCTTCTACCCACAGTGGCTCATAGCCATAGCCCTTCAAGAGACTTATTAGCTCCTCCTTTGGAATTCTTGCAAGCAATGTAGGGTTGTTTATCTTGTAGCCGTTGAGAGAAAGCACGGGGAGAACAAGACCATCCCTTTTTGGGTTTAAAAACTTATTAGAGTGCCACGCAGTAGCCAAAGGTCCAGTTTCTGCCTCACCATCGCCCATTATGGCAACCGCTACAAGGTCAGGATTGTCAAAGACCGCACCAAAAGCATGAGAAAGACTATATCCAAGCTCACCACCTTCTTGTATAGACCCGGGAAGCTCTGGAGTGCAATGACTTCCAAGCCCTCCCGGAAAGGAAAAAGCCTTAAAGAGCCTTTTCATACCCTCCTTGTCTTGAGAAAACTCAGGATAGAACTTGCTAAGAGTCCCCTCAAGATATAGGGGTGCTATGTAGCCCGGTGCACCATGCCCGGGACCAACCACAAGTAAAGCATTAAGTGGATAATTACGGAGCATATAGCTGGTAAACAGGTAAACAAAGCTAATATTTGGACTTGCCCCCCAGTGTCCCAGAAGTCTTTTCTTAAGATGCTCCCTCCTTAGAGGTTCTCTTAGGAGAGGATTGTCCTTGAGGTATATCATCCCCACAGCCAAGTAGTTGCATGCTCTGAAAGCCCTTAATAGCTCTTTCATGACCCACCTCCTCCAGCCACTTTTCAAAGCTCTTGCCCTTCATTATAGCA
>JAXSNY010000036.1:0-7677 GCA_037925365.1 Aquificaceae bacterium | reverse complement strand
CAATATTTGCCGGGCTTGACCATCATGTAAAGGTATACATAAGGGAAGTGGGCATAAGGTTTTTGTTTCCAAACTATACGCACAGTTTTAGGATTCTACGAAACTTTCTTATAAGCAGTAAAAGGATAGAAAGCAAAGAGAGCTTCCTTAAGGAGCTCAAGAGAGGTAAAGGGATAATCTCCTTTAGTAAAAAGTCCACCCTTTTCTGGCAGGAGGGTTCATGGCTCAAAGTCCTTCCACCAACTAACTGCTTACTTTTAGTTTTGGAAAAGGAAAGGGAAAAGTCATACTTAGGCTCATACTTTGAGCTACCAATTCCTTCTGAAAATAGCCTATTTCTTGGCTATACTTATAAATTCAGACTATGGAACTTTTACTTTGGACTTGTGCCACTTTTTATATTTTCTTTTAGGGAGGCTAAGCATGCAGGAACTACCGCTTCCTGAGGAGATAAAGGAGAAGATCCTACAAAAGGTTTCAAACAAAGCCTTGGCTCTAAAAGCCTTTGAATACATAAAGTTAGTCAAAAAAGAAGATGGAAGTCTGTGGGTCAAAGAAGAGTTTGAGGATACCAACAATCACGCCTTGTGGTTTATGGTCTTGGCTTGTGTAAACTATGCACAGAGGCTAATAAGAGGAGAAGAGATAGACTAATGCCTTGGAATGTGATAGTAAGGAAAAAATTTAGCTGGGCACACTTTCTAACAGACTATCATGGTGCTCCAGAGCCTATTCATGGACACACATGGATGGTAGAAGTGCACATAAGGGCGGACAAGGTGGATGCAGGTGGTATGGGCTACGATTTCTTGGAGGTTGACGCCTTCTTGAAAGAGCTATTGCCAGACTACAGGCTTTTGAACGAGTTTGTGGATTTCTCTCCAAGTGCGGAGAATATGGCAAAGTGGATTTATGAGAAGGTCAAAGAAAAATACCCCACAGTCTCCAAGGTTGTGGTTTGGGAAAAGGAAGACTGTGGGGCGGAGTATTGGGAAGATTAACAGCTGACGCAGTTTGACTCTTTTGCTTCCCTTGCCTTCTTTGCCATTTCAGGGTCGTAGGCTTTGCCCTGCCAGAGCATCTGATAGACCACTTCGTGGGTGCTTTCTGCGAGCGCGGTTAGCTCCTTAAAGAGCTTGTTAAAGCCCTCGCTTCTGTGGGATTCTTCGTGGTCTTCCAAGGACCTCCAGAAGGTAATGATAAGCACTTCTCTGTTTTTGAGTGGGTGCTCTGTGGTCTGACCTGCGGTTGAGCCCTCAAGGGAGACACCGCCAGTGTTGAGTGCCACAAAGCCTCCGTAAAAGCCTGTGTCTGAGTGATATGTCTTTACATGCTCGCAGAGGTATGCCACCCTTTCTGCCACATCGTCAATGGTAACACCCTCTTTGAGCACCACATAGTTTATGTTAACTATTGCATCCTCTGGAACATCCACTATGTAGTTTCCATACATGTTAGCACCTCCTAAGAGTTTTTAAGCATATTACAATATAATGAAATTCCTAATAGAAGACTATGCGTTAAATCATAAATATTGACACTCAATATCCCTCATATGCCCTTTCATAGAGTCTTTGCACATCCTCAAGGGTAGGCTCTACTGGGTTTATGGCAAACAAGCCTCTTGAGAGCATATACACATCCTCTGTAAGCCTTTCAAGTTTATCCTTTTCCACGCCAAGGTTTTTGAGGCTAAGTCTCATGCCAACCCTTTCTAAGAAGTCCTCAAGGGCTATTACTGCCATGTGAGGCTTTGGCTCATAACCCATAAGCTCTGCAAAGAGGGCGTATTTTTGTGGGTTTCCTTTGTAATTAAAGTCTGTGATGGCAACCGCCAAAGCGGAAAGACCTTCTCCATGAGCTACCTGAGGATAGTGGGCGGACACGGGATGCTCCATGCCATGTATGAGGGCTACCCTTTTTCTGTCTATGGCAATGCCTGCGAGCATGCTCGCATAACTCATATAAGACCTTGCCTGAAGATTTTCTGGCTCTTCTATGGCAATAGGTAGCCACTGCTTTATAAGGCTTATGGCTCTTATGGCAAACTCTTCTGCGAGAGTATTGGAAAGTTTGTTGGTAAGGGATTCAAGGGCATGCATAAGGGCGTCTATGCCTGTTATGGCGGTAAGCTTTGCGTTCATGCTTACAGTCAAGGATGGGTCTATTATGGCTACCTTTGGGTAGTTTAAGGAATGGGATATAACCAACTTCTCCTTTCTTATTGGATTTGAAAGGACTGAATACCTGTTTACCTCGCTTCCTGTGCCTGCGGTGGTAGGAATGCATATCACAGGTCTATTCAAGAAGGGTATGAGCCTTGGACCCTCAGGATAGTTCACATAGTCCCAGGCGTAGCCCTCATTGGAAGAGACTATGGATATGGCTTTTGCACTGTCAAGACTACTCCCTCCGCCAAGACCCACAATGTAGTCTATCTTTTCCCTTACCACAAGCTCACTTGCCTTGTTTACGCTCTTGTCTGTGGGGTTTGGCTCAATTTCGTCAAATAGGAAAACCTCTTCTGCACCATTTCTTCTAAGGGATTCAATCACCCTTTGAAGAGAGCCGTTCTCCTTTGTGCTTTTCCTTCCAGTGACTATAAGGACTCTGTAGCCAAAGCGTTTACCAACTTCTCCAACCTTATCTACAGAGCTTACACCAAAGATTATCTCAACAGGCAGGTAAAACTCAAAGTTCATGCCTCTGTTATATCTTCCCTTTGGATTTCTACTTCTTCGGGTATGGTTGCCTCAAAGGTTATGGCCGGGTATGTGGGCACTATGCCCTCCTCTTCCGCCTTCTCCGCGCAGTGGGCGTGGTATCTTGTCCAAGGTATGGCCATTAGTCTTTCAAAGGGTATCTCTTCGCTACAGTATTCGCATATACCGTATGTTCCTGCCTGCATCTTGCTGAGGGCGTGGTCAATCTCTTTGATTATGAAAAATTCCCTTGCGGAGAGAGTATCAAGAAGTTCCTGAGTATAGGTCATCTGGCCTATGTCTTCTAAGTCCCCTGGCTCTTTAACCTCCTCTTCAATCCTCGCCTGCGTGTCCTCCTTTTTTCTGTAACGCTCTAACAGCTTTGCCTTCTCCTCAAGAAGTTTCTCCTTAAGAATTTCAAGCTCTTCTTTGCTTAGCATGTTAGCCCTCCTGAAAAAGGAATTCAGAATAATATATGCTAAAATTTTTCCCGATGTATTCCATTCTTCACAGATACAAAAATATAACTGTAGCCATCATAGCTTTGGCTACTGGTGGGTTTTTCCTATGGCTCTTCTTTGCAGGGAATGTTAGAGATATAACCTCTCCTTCTAAAAGGTGTGTGGTGGAGGTAGGCTCAGGGTGTATAACCCTTAAAGACTACAGAAGGGAGCTTTTGAGGTTTTCTGACCTTTTGAAAAACCCACAGATGGAAGAGCTCGTAAGGGAACAAGTTCTCTCTAACCTTATAGCCCAAGAGCTACTTTATCAAAGGGCAAAGAGCCTATCTTTTATCGCAAGTGATGAAGAAGTGGTCGAGGTTATAAAGTCTGACCCATCCTTTCAAGAGGGTGGGCTCTTTAGCTCTTCCAAATACAAAGAGGTGCTTTCAAGAATAGGTTTGACGCCAGAGGAATATGAAGAATACATAAGAAAGGCTCTTAGCATTCAAAAACTCCTTAGCTTTCTAACCAACGGTGTTTACCTTACAGAGAAGGAGCTGGAGATAAACCTCCTCGCAGACAGCACCCTCTTAAGCGGTAGTCTTTACCTTATCACCTCTGCGGATGTGTCTAAAGACTACAAGCCTTCAGAACAAGAAATCTTGGAGTTTTACCAGAAAAACAAGGAGCTTTTCAGAAGACCAGAAGGAAAAGTGGTTTGGGTGTGGAGAGAAAAGGACAAGGAAAAGGCAGTGTCTATTTATAACAATCTAAAGGCTGGAAAAGAATCAGAAGGCTATCAAGAATACAAACTGCCAGAGGACTTTCAGAAGATGAGCGGTCTTCTTGAGAAAGAAGCTCAAAGGCTCACACCTCAGGAGAGAGTAAGCATTACAAAGGAAGGTGAGGATTATTTGGTTCTGTATCTCAAGCAGGTTATTCCCGCAGGCTATGAGGACTTTGAAAAGGTAAAGGAAAAGGTAAGGGAAAAACTCGTAGAGGAAAAGTCCCAGTCTTTGGTAGAGCAAAAGGCACAGGCGGTTGCTAAACTTTTGAGAGAAGGGAAAAAGCCAGAGGCGAGATCTCTTAGCTTCTCTGATACACCAGCCCTTCAGCTCAATGCAGTGGCCAACATAGACCAAAAGGATATAGCTCGTATAGTGCTTTCCCAGGATAGGGTCTTTGGTCCATACCCCCTCAGACAGGGCTACGGCGTAGTGTTTGTGGAAAAAAGGAGCAAAAGGGAGCTAAAGCCAGAAGAGAGAGAAGAAGCCTTCAAAGACATACTTAGTCTTAAATCTCAGGCAATACTAAACCAGTATGTGGAATATCTGAAAAAGAACACTAAAATACGCATAAACAAAGACCTACTTGGAGGTGGATAAGATGGAGAAAAAGTGGAGAACCGCCATAACACAGCATGTAGGTCATGAGACCTACATAAGAGGCTATAGGCTTTTGGACCTTGTGGGAAACCTGAGCTTTGCTCAGGCTATATACCTCATTCTCAAAGGTGAGCTTCCCAGCGAAAAAGAGTCCAAGATGATGGAAGCCATGTTTGTATCTGTAATAGACCACGGCATAGCACCACCTTCTGTCATATCCGCAAGGGCGGTCGCTTCTGGTGGAAACTCGCTCAATGTGGGTGTTGCGGCAGGCGTGCTTGCCTTTGGCTCTGCTCATGGTGGAGCTCTTGAGGATGCCATGAGGTTTATACAAGAGGGTGTGGCAAGTCAAAGGAGTGTGGAAGATATAGTAAGGGAGTATCTTGAGACAAAAAGACCCATACCCGGCTACGGACACAGATACTACAAGGACTTTGACCCAAGGACAAAGAGGCTTATGGATATAGCCAAAGAGCTTGGCTTTTATGGTAAGCACTGTGAGTTTGCGGAAGCAGTCCAAGAGGAAATTGGCAGGCAAAAGGGTAAAAAGCTGGTTCTTAATGTGGACGGAGGCATTGCTGCAGTGGCTTCGGAGATGGGCTTTGATTGGAGGCTCGGAAAAGGCTTTTTCATAATAGGAAGGGTGCCAGGGCTTGTCGCACACGTTTACGAGGAGCTAACCACGGAAAAGCCCTTCTCCAAAAGGCTTGATGAAGAAACGGAGACCGAATACACAGGAGTGCCACCAAGGGAGCTACCTCCAGAGTTTAAGAAGTTATAGTTCGTATATGATGTCAAGAAGCTCGCTGGCTTTCTGGGGGTCTATTTCCTTTAGCTTTTTGTAGACTTCCCTTGCCTGTGAAACCTTTCCAGCTCTCGTGTAGGCAACTCCCAGCTTAAAAAGAAGCTCTGGGTCTTGTGGCTTTTCTTCTATCTCCCTTTTTAAGTCCTCTATGAACTTTTCCAATAGACCCTCTCCCATCTTGCTAAAAAGACCCTTGTAGCCCTTTTCCATCATAGCCTTGCTCCATGAAACCTGTAGTTAAGACCGCGTATCTTCTCCAAGTTTTCTAAAATTATATCCTCCACGAAAGGATTGTAAGATATTACCACTACGCTTAACCCAAAGCCACCTTCCTCAAGCAGTCTTCTTGAAGTGGAAAGGAACTCTCTAAGCACTTCGTCGTTTTCTATCTCAAAGGGTGCTCCAAGAAAGTGGTGGCTTATACCCAAGAAACTGCCGGGCTTTACCCTGACGGTGAGCCTTATGGGATTGAGGCTTTCTATTAGCCTTTCTCTTTCCAGAGCATACTCAAGCCCAAACATGAGCATGGCATCGGTAATAAGATGTTTAGAGGACAAGGAGACAAACTGCCTAAAGCCACTTTCTCTGAAGTCAAGTTTTAGGTTGTCTTTTACCGTCTCCACCCAGTGTGGATGAGGGTTTTCCAAAAGCCAGAATACCTTTTCAGGATAAAAGTTCTGAGCTTCCTGCTTCCCCCAAAGCATACTGACAAGAGGCATTGTTATAAATATAGTCCGGGTTTATATTTTTATGCCATGTTTGGAGTGCTTAGAAAAAAACCTATAGATAAGATTGTGGAAGTTCTTGGAAAGGAAAAGGTAAACACCTCTCTTGTGGAGAGAAAACTCTACTCCTACGATGCAACTCCTATACCTATTGAGAGGGCTCTTCCCTCTGCTGTGGTCTTTCCAGAAAGTCATAAGGATGTAGTAGAGCTCGTAAGGGTATGCTACGAAGAAAACATCCCCATCTTTCCAAGAGGTGCGGGCTCTGGTCTAACAGGTGGGGCTGTGCCTACTTCAGAAAGGGGTGTGGTGGTTTCCTTTGAGAGGATGAATAGCTTTGAGGTAAATGTAGACAATGCTACTGCAGAAGTCCAGCCGGGTGTTATCACCTCTCAGTTTCAGGACTATGTGGAAAGACTTGGACTTTTTTATCCACCAGACCCCTCTTCCTTTAAGTATTCTACCCTTGGGGGCAACATTGCAGAGAACGCAGGCGGTCCAAGATGTCTGAAGTATGGCGTCACTCGTGAGTATGTGCTTGGACTTACTGCGGTCATAAAGGAGGGACAAACCATAAAGACAGGCAACCCTGTTATAAAGGATGTGGCAGGCTACGACATTACAAAGCTCCTTGTAGGCTCAGAAGGGACCTTAGGTCTTATTACTTCCGCAACCCTCAAGCTCATACCAAAGCCAAAGGCAAGGGCAACTGCACTGGCTCTCTTTAACAGGCTTGAGGATGTGGGTAAAGCGGTCACAAAGATATTCACCTCTGGCATATTTCCCTCTGCCCTTGAGTTTATGGATGAGGACGCCATAAGGGCTGTGGAGGACTACAAGCCAGTGGGTCTGCCAAGGGTATCCGCCCTGCTCCTTATAGAGGTAGATGGCTCACCCTCAAGTGTCCAAGAAGACATAAGAGATATAAAAAACCTTCTTGAGCCTATGGGAATTGAAGTGAAAACCGCACAAAGCAAAGAAGAGGAAGAAAAACTATGGAGTGCCAGAAAGAGCCTTGGTCCAGCCTTAGGAAATCTCAAAACAGGCAAGATAAACGAAGACATAGTCATACCAAGGATATACCTCTCAGAAGCCATACCAGAGTTTAGAAAAATAGCAAGGAAGTATGACCTTATGATGGTAATATTTGGTCATATAGGCGATGGAAACTTGCATGTAAACCTTCTCTATGATAAGGCAAACAGGGAAGATGAAGAAAGAGCAGAAAGGGCTGTGGATGAGGTGTTTGAGATAGCCCTAAAATATAACGGTTCTATAACTGGAGAGCATGGTGTGGGTCTTACAAAGAAAAAGTTTCTCCAGTGGCAGTTTGGACCAGCAGGGTATGAACTCCTTAGGGGAATAAAACTGCTCTTTGACCCCAAAAACCTCTTCAATCCTGGCAAGGTGGTGGAGGTGTTGATATGAAAAAGATGGTCTACTCTTTTTATGAAGAAATGCTGTGTCCAAAAACCTTTTTTCAGGGACACATTCATGACCTACCATCAACATATACCTTAGTTCATCATACCCAAGAATAGGTTTAATATCCATACCTTAAACACCACCTCAAACCTTATGTTCTCAAACCTCACACTACTCACATACTCGCCAAAC
>JAXSNY010000035.1:0-7961 GCA_037925365.1 Aquificaceae bacterium | reverse complement strand
AAGGGCATAGACATAGGATACAGGAAGTTAATAGCTACATCAGAAGGAGAGATATTTGGTAAAGAGGTGAAAGAGATAATAGAAAAGAGGATAGAACCTAAAAAGCAAGGTTCAAGAAGGTGGAAAAAGGCGAAGCACTATTTAAAGACAGAGATAAACAGGATACTCAAGAAGGTGATAGATGGCAGTTTTTCTCCAGTGCTTGAAGGATTAAAGAATTTGAAGAAGGGCAAAAGTGGGGTATGGAGTAGGGTGGTGAACAGGAGGTTTAACCACTGGTTGTATGGGTATGTTCTAAAGAGGATAAGGGAGCTATGTGAGGTAGTTGGCGTCCAATATCACATAGTTCCACCACAATATACAAGCAGGACTTGTCCTGAGTGTGGATATCAGGACAGGATGAACCGCAATGGAGAACATTTTAAGTGCCTACGATGTGGATATGAAGAGGATGCAGATATCGTAGGTGCAAGGAATGTTCTTCTGCGGTTCACAAGGGAGCATATAGTCCCCTTGCCTGCAAAACCTCGTCCTGTAGAATATTTTTCTATAGGATGAGGAACTATAATAGGCATAGTGTTCATAGGAACTTCTGCCATAGGCTTCTGCCCCCTATACAGGGTGGTGGGTATAAGGACAGGTTGAAGGTACTTGCCATAGACTATGGTAGTAAACGCATAGGGTTAGCCCTTGGAGACACACGGCTTGGTATAGCTTTACCGCTGGAAAGTATTGAAAACAGGGGTGAGAAAACCCTTCGGACAATAGCAGATAAAGTAAAGGAGTTCGGTGCACATATTATTCTTATAGGGCTCCCCCTCACGCCAAGAGGAAGGGAGGGACAAAGAGTAAGGGAGGTAAAGGATTTCTTAGAAAAGCTCAAAAATTTCTTGTCCGAGGATGTGGAGGTACTACTTTGGGATGAGAGATACACCACAGAGGAAGCCTATAGACTGATGCAGGATGTAAACCCCAAAAAAAGAGAAAAGCTAAAAGATAGTTTATCCGCCTACCTTATACTTTTGGAATATATAGAGAGCCTATGAGATACCTGAAGTTTTTTCTCCCGTTCTTTATCTTAGCTCTTTTTATTTTTTACTCCTTCCTGCCTGTAAAAACTGAGGAAAAAACTGTAGAAATAGCCTACGGAACTCCAACAAAGGATATAGCCCTTCAGCTATACAGGGAAGGACTTTTGAGAAACCCTATGAGTTTTATACTTATTCATGCGGTATACAAGAAAAAACTTGAGGCTGGAGAATACGAGTTTGTGGGGTTTGTATTTCCATGGAACATATACGAAAAGCTCAGTAAGGGTCTCAAAAAGGTTTACAGGATAACTATACCAGAAGGTGCAGACCTTTATGATATAGCGAGGATTTTGGAGGAGAATCGCATCTGCTCTGCAAAAGACTTTTTAAAATATGCACTTTCCGAGGAAACAATTAGGAGATATGGGCTCAAAGTAAGCAGTATGGAAGGTTTTCTCTTTCCAGATACTTACTTTTTCTCAAAGAACACCCATCCTCTAAGGGTTATTGATGTAATGCACAAAAACTTCTTAAGAAAAACCGAAGAACTTAGGAAGAACCTTAAGGAACTCTCCCTTGAAGAGTGGGTAACCATAGCGTCCATGATAGAAAAGGAGACCGCAAAGTCAGAAGAAAGACCTCTTGTATCTGCAGTTATACGCAACAGACTAGAAAAGGGTATGAAATTACAGATAGACCCCACCGTCATATATGCATTGAAAAGAAAAAACTTATGGGATGGGCGTTTGACACTGAACCATCTTAGGCTTGGAGATCCCTACAATACCTATGTTTACTTTGGTCTTCCACCATCTCCCATATGCAACCCTGGGATTGAGTCCCTAAGGGCTGTTCTTGAACCTGCAGAGGTTGATTATCTATACTTTGTCGCGGATGGCTCAGGCGGGCACTACTTTAGCAAAACTTATCAAGAACACAACAGGAGAGTAAGGGAATTCAGAAATGCAAGAAGGTAAGTTTATATATCTCGCTGGTTTTGGTGTGGAAAAGAGGCTCATACTTGCCACTGCAAAGAACATAAGTGAGGTGTTTGGTTTTGATGTAAGGTTCTCGCATATTACAATTCCACCAAGACTTGGCTATAACCCACAAAGAGGACAGTATAAGGGTGATACGCTTTTAGAGGTTCTATCAAAGGTTTACTATCCTGATATGCTAAAGTTTCTGGCACTCTTACCCTTTGACCTTTATGAAGAGGGACTAAACTTCATATTTGGGCTTGCCCAACTTGGTGGAAGGTATGCGGTGGTAAGCACATACAGATTAAAGAATGAAGATGAAAGGCTTTTCTTTGAAAGGGTTTTCAAGGAGGTGAACCACGAACTGGGTCATACTTTTGGACTGATGCACTGTAAAAATAAAAAATGCGTTATGAGCTTCTCCAACAGTCTGCAGGATGTGGACGCCAAGAGTAGGTTTTTCTGTGAGTTTTGTAGTAAAATACTTCCAAAACCCTAAGGAGGTTTGTTATGGCAACTATAACCTATGAGGAAGCTCTTCAGTTATTGAGAGAGCAGATAAAGGGATTTGAAGCATCCGCAAAGATGGAAGAGGTGGGTGTGGTCTACTATGTGGGTGATGGCGTGGCAAGGGCTTACGGGCTTGATAATGTGATGGCGAACGAGCTTGTGGAGTTTGAAGGCGGAACCATGGGACTTGCCTTTAACCTTGAAGAGGACAACGTGGGTATTATAGTGCTTGGTAGCGAGAGCGGTATAAGGGAAGGCTCAATAGTTAGAAGAACGGGAAGAATCTTGGACGCTCCTGTGGGCGAGGGACTTATAGGGAGGGTTATAGACCCATTGGGTAATCCTCTTGATGGAAAGGGTCCTATAAAGTATGAATACAGGTCTCCAGTGGAGAAGATAGCTCCAGGCGTGGTAAAGAGAAAGTCAGTCCATGAGCCACTCCAGACGGGTATAAAAGCTATAGATGCCATGATACCCATAGGAAGGGGTCAAAGGGAGCTAATAATTGGCGACAGGTCAACGGGAAGAACTACTATATGCATAGATACCATACTCAACCAGAAGGATACGGATGTCTATTGTATATATGTGGCAATAGGTCAAAAGAAGTCCACCACCGCGAGAATAATAGAGCTTCTTGAAAGGAGCGGTGCTATGGAATATACCTGCGTGGTGGTGGCATCCGCCACAGACCCAGCGTCTTTGCAATACCTTGCTCCCTTTGTGGGGTGCACCATAGGAGAATATTTCAGGGACAACGGAAAGCACGCCCTTATCATATATGATGACCTTTCAAAGCACGCGGAAGCCTACAGACAGCTCTCTCTCCTTATGAGAAGACCACCGGGAAGAGAAGCATACCCTGGAGATGTCTTTTATCTGCACTCAAGACTCTTGGAGCGCGCAGCAAAGCTAAACGATGAGATGGGAGCTGGTTCCCTTACCGCATTGCCCATAATAGAGACCAAGGCGGGGGACGTGGCGGCTTACATTCCTACAAACGTTATATCCATAACCGATGGTCAGATTTACCTTGAGCCAGACCTCTTTAACAAGGGCATAAGACCTGCCATAAACGTGGGTCTTTCTGTTTCCAGGGTTGGTGGTGCGGCACAGATAAAGGCTATGAAACAGGTGGCTGGAACCCTCAGGCTTGACCTTGCTCAGTTCAGAGAGTTGGAAGCCTTTGTGCAGTTCGCTTCAGAGCTTGACAAGGCAACTCAGCAAACCATAAACAGGGGTCTTAGGCTTGTGGAACTTCTAAAGCAGGAACCCTACAGCCCTATACCGGTGGAAAAGCAGATAATCGCCATCTACGCAGGCACAAACGGATATCTTGACGACCTGCCTGTTGAGTCTGTAAGAAAGTTTGAAAAGGAGCTATACACCTACCTTGACAGAGAAAGGTCAGACCTGCTTAAGGAAATAAGGGAGAAAAAAGCCCTTGACGACCAACTTAAGGCAAAGATAGACCAAGCACTTAAGGACTTTAAATCCAGGTTCATTCCTTGAGAGTATACATAGGCTGTAGTGGTTTTCTCTACAAGGACTGGGTGGGAGGGTTCTATCCTCCCCTTTTAAAGAGAGAGGACTACATAAGGTTTTACTCCCAGTATTTTCAAGTGGTGGAGATTAACTCATCCTTTTACAACTTTCCCAACAGAGGCACAGTCAAGAGCATGCTCTCCAGAAGCTCAAGCCTTAGGTTTGCCTTCAAGGCTCATAGAACCTTCACCCACCACAGGAGCTATACCCAAGAGGATGTCAAGAAGTTCCTGCATGCCCTTGAGCCCACTCTTGAAGAGGACAGGTTTATAGCCCTTCTTTTTCAGTTTCCCGAGCGATTCGGCTATGGAGAGGAAAACCTTAGACACATAAAAAAGCTATCGGAGGATTTTAAAGGTATCCAAAAGGTCATTGAAGTGAGGAGCAAGAGCTTTAAGAAGGTGGACTTCTATCAGTTCCTTGAAGAGCTTGGCTTTTCTCTCGTAAACACAGACGCACCCAGGGGAAGGGGTTTTCTCGTGGGTCCATGGATTGGCATAGGTGCCATAAACTACATAAGGCTACACGGAAGAGACCCAAAAAAACCATACGATTACCTCTACTCTTTTGATGAGCTAAAGAAGATAAAGGAAAAGGTTAGAAGACTTGGAGAAAGAGACACTTATATCTTCTTCAACAACACTGTTAGGGCTCAGGCGGTGCTTAATGCTCTTCAGCTAAAACTGCTCTTTGGCATAAGGGTGGAAGTTCCCAAAAGCCTTCAAAGTTCTCTAAGAGATAGGGAGTGGGAGTAAATTATTACCTAAGCGGAGGCAAGTTATGGTAAAACTCCTTTTGATAGTGCTACTCTTTGGCATTGCCTTTCCTAAGGAAGTTCCCTTTACCTTAGAAGACAGAGACAGAATGATAAGGCTTGAGGAGGGTCAGAAGGCTATCATGCAGAGGTTTGAGCAGATAGAAAAAAGGTTTGAGCAAGTAGAAAGGCAGATAGATAGACTTATCGACATAATGCTTGCCATATTTGCGGGGCAAATTGCCCTTGTGGCAACGGTTATAGGTGTGCTTATATGGGATAGAAGGACGGTGGTTAAATTTGTGATAGGTGTATATTTAATAGCACTATGAGGGAAATAAGCAAAGATGCAAAGGAGCTTTTGGAGAAGGCTCTTCAGGAACATATGGCAGGCAATCTGCATCAAGCTATAGAGCTATACCAACAGTCTATAGACCTTCAACCTACTGCCGAAGCCTACACCTACATGGGCTGGGCATACAGCATGCTCGGTGAGCTTGACACTGCGATAGAACTTTGTCTGAAGGCAATAGAGATAGACCCGGACTTCGGAAATCCCTATAATGACATAGGTTCGTATCTTATGGCTATGGGAAGACTTGATGAGGCAATTCCATGGCTCAAGAGGGCTATAACCGCACCCAGATACGAACCACGGCAGTATCCACATATAAACTTGGCGAGAATTTACCTGATGAAGGGCATGTTCAAGGACGCTCTTTTAGAGGCAGAGAATGCAATAAGGGTAGCACCAGACTACAAACCAGCCCATGTGCTAAGGCATCAAATATTGGCTATGCTAAACTAATAGAATGGCTAAGCAGACTGGAGAACTTACTGTAGCCTACAACAAAGAAGCAAAAGCGGAATACGAGATACTGGAAACCTATGAGGCTGGCATAGTCCTTGAAGGTCCCGAAGTAAAAGCACTCAGAAACAGACAGACGGTTTCCTTCAAAGACAGCTTTGTGAGAATTCAAGATGGAGAAGCGTGGCTTTATAACCTTTATATTGCACCTTATCGCTATGCAACCATAAAACCTCCAGACCCACTCAGAACAAGAAAGCTCTTGCTTCACAAAAGGGAGATACTTAGGCTTATGGGGAAGGTAAAGGAAAAGGGCTACACCCTTATACCTCTGAGAGTATACTTCAAAAATGGAAAGGCAAAGGTGGAGATAGCTCTCGCTCGGGGTAAAAAGGCTCATGATAGAAGGGAAGAGCTCCGTCAAAGAGACCTTGAGAGACAGCTAAGAAGAGAACTAAAGGAAGGTAAAATAAAACTATAATAGTAGGAGGCAAGAAGATGGAAGGCGGAGAGGTTAGTGAATTATTCAAAGCATTACTGGATAAGTTAAATGATTTGCTGTTATCAATACGCAAGGATGCTATGCATATAATACAAGAAGGTAATTATGCAAAGGCACAAGAATACATAATATTGGCACAGCAAGTAGAAAGATTTATTGCGGAAATGCATGTTAAATATCAAGAATGGCAGATGCTATCAAACAAACCGATGTTGCATCAAAAAAGCACGGCACTAACCAAAAATGAACCATATGAACGAATAAATAATATAACTTCACAAGTAAAATATAAACTGCCACGTGGACTTCGCACACCAGAGCAAGCTTATCGAATCCCAATCCTAAAAGCTCTTGTTGAGTTGGGTGGAGAAGCTCCAATGCAAGAAGTATTAAAAAAAGTTTACGAACAGATGAAAACTATCCTAAAGCCTGTTGACCTTGAACCACTGCCATCCGATCCAAAAAAAAACCCGCGATGGAAAAATACAGCCATGTGGGAGAGATTTAATATGGTAAGAGATGGTTTACTGCGCGGCGATTCTCCAAGAGGTATTTGGGCAATTACAGAACGTGGACGGGAATATTTATACTATCACAAAGAATAAAGTCAGTAATTTTTGGAGTATAATTTTACAACTTAGGAGGGGTGGCCGAGTGGACGAAGGCGGGTGATTTGAAATCACCAGTGGGTTTACAACCCACCGGGGGTTCGAATCCCTCCCCCTCCGCCAGTAATGAGTTCCACAAGCCCTAAGAATTCTTCTGTCCTTATATTCATACCTTCAGCTACGTGAATACATTCCTCCCTAAAAAGCTCTATGTTTTTCCATAGGTTTTCACCATAGTAAAGATAAAAGCCGTCCTTATCCTTCCAATCATCCACCATCTGAAAGAGCAATCCTACCTTTAGCCCGAGGTCTTCAAGTGCTTGGAGGAAGTCCAACCTTTTGGCCACTATGCCCCCTGCCACAAAGCAAAAGGAGAAGAGCCTTGCGGTCTTCTTCAAACTTATTTCTTCCTGAGAGGAGAGCCTTCTTATATCCATCACCTGCCCTCCCACCATGCCTTCAAAGCCGGAGCTTTTGGCAAGCTCTCTTACAAGGAGTAGGAGTTCCCTTTCTCCAAGACTATGAAAGTTTTCCCTCTTTGAAAGCACCTCAAAGGCATAGGTGAGAAGGGCGTCACCCGCCAGTATGGCGAGGTCTTCACCAAAGACTATATGGCAAGTGGGCTTTCCTCTTCTTAGGTTGTCGTTATCAAGAGCAGGAAGGTCATCGTGAATTAGAGAGTAGTTATGCACCATCTCCACCGCACAGCCCACAGTGATGGCATCTTCCATATCACCACCAAGAGCATTACACACCGCACATAAAAAGAGGGGTCTTATGCGTTTGCCTTCCTGGAAAAGGTAATAGGACATGGCTTGATAAAGGAGCTGTGGCTCAAAGGGTTTTAGAAGGTCTCTGAGCCTCTCTTCTATCCTCTCTTTCCATCTTTGAAGGCTTTCCATCCCTTACCGTTCCACTGGAGAGATTTGAAAGTTTTCTATTCTATACAGGTCTCCCTCCTTGCCTGAGTGCACCTGCCTTAGGTAGTAGCTTACTAAAAATCTATTATCCTTGTATTCAAAAAGCACACTACATTTAAAGACTCCCTCTTCTGTCTTACTAGCTTTACCCTTTTCTATGAGCTTTAGCTCCCTCATTATGGGTTCTATCTTGTTTAATAAAGCACTTTTCACTTCTTGTGTTTCACCAGTAATGAGAGAAAAGCCAGCTCCCAAACCTAAGAAGAGTGCTTCCATTGGATTTTGCTGAAACCATACATAAAA
>JAXSNY010000034.1:0-8069 GCA_037925365.1 Aquificaceae bacterium | reverse complement strand
TCATATTAGCAGAAGAACATCCAAAAATTCAAGAGCTTAAAAAGAGGCTTTCATACATTTCAAGTAAGCTATCAGAAGTAGAGGGTTCGGTAAAATCCAACTCATCCCTTTCACCTGAAAGAGCCCTCTCTGCTATTCCTGAATATACAGCCTTGGTGGCAAGGGCACAACAGGTAAGGGCAAGGTATGAGGTATTAGCCAAACTCCTTGAACAGTCTCGCATGGAAGAGTTTAGGGAAAACCTTTACGTGGAGATAATAGACCCCCCATCCTATCCGGAGTATCCATCCTCTCCCAAGCGACGACTTATAGTATTAAGCGGTTTTATCTCATCCCTCATGCTTGGCATTTTTATATCCCTTATCAAAGAAGCATTGGACAGGCGTAGAAAAGCAGTGACAAACGTGTCCGGGGGGACTTGAACCCCCGACCTTGGGTTCCGGAGACCCACGCTCTATCCAGCTGAGCTACGGACACTCAAGAGAATATAATATACCTATGTTTAGAGAAAGGGTCAAAAGTTTTCACTTTGTGGGTATAGGCGGAATAGGCATGAGCGGTATAGCCCAGATACTCCTTGAGATGGGCTATGAGGTCTCTGGCTCGGACATAAGAGAAAACAAAAACACGGAGCTTCTTAGGAAAAAGGGTGCAAGGGTCTACATAGGACATTCAGAAAAAAACTTAGAGAAGGCTCAAGTGGTGGTCTACTCCTCTGCGGTCTCTGAGGACAACCCAGAGATAAAAAAAGCCAAGTCTTTAGGCATTCCGGTTATTCCTCGTGGGGAGATGCTTGCGGAGCTCTTTAGGCTTGGAGAGGGTATAGCGGTGTGTGGTTCTCATGGTAAGACCACGACCACTTCTATGATAGCCCATGCCTTTCATGAGGCGGGGTATGACCCTACTGTCCTTATTGGAGGTGTGCTCCAGAGGTTTGGCTCTAATGCTAAACTTGGCAAGGACAAGCTAATAGTTTCTGAGGCAGATGAAAGCGACGGGAGCTTTTTAAAGCTCTTGCCTACCGTGGCTGTTATAACCAACATAGACAAGGAACACATAGGCTTTTATAGGGATGTTGAGGAGATAAGGCAGGCTTTTTTGAGGTTTGCGGATGCGGTGCCCTTTTATGGATTTGTGGTAATTAACGCAGATGACGAAAACTGCAGGTGGGTTATAGAAAGAACACATAGAAGAGTAATAACCATTGGACTAAGAGGAAGTGCCAACTATACCGCAAGAGAGCTAAGGCTCATAGAAGGAAGGTATGCCTTTGAAGTTTGGCACGAAGGGGAAAGGCTCGGTGAGGTGCATCTTGGTGTGCCGGGCAAACACAATGTTTACAATGCCCTTGCCTGCATCTCCGTCTGCCATAGTGCTGTTTTGAGCTTTGAGGATATAAGAAAATCCCTTGAGAGCTTTAGGAACGCAGAAAGAAGGCTTGAGCTAAAGGGATACTTTCATGGTGCATCCGTCTACGATGACTATGGGCATCACCCAACGGAGATAAAGGCTGTCTTAAGTGCGGTTAGGGATATGCATCCTGAAAGAAAAATACTTCTGGCTTTTCAACCTCATAGGTATTCAAGGACCTTTTATCTTTTTGAAGACTTTACAAAGGTCCTCAAAGAGGCAGACCTATGCCTTATTACAGATATATACCCTGCTGGTGAGGAGAACCTATACAGCGTAAGTGCAAAAGAGTTGGCATCAAAGTCCAGTGCCCTATACTGCCCTACAAAGGAAGACCTCTTTGAAGCACTTGAGGAAAGAATATCTGAAGAGCATGTAGTCCTCTTTATGGGTGCGGGTAGCATATCCAAGTGGTGTGAAGAGTTTCTGACGCTTAAGAGGGCATGAAAGGTCTTTCTGGAAAGGAATGGGTGCTTTTGAGCAAACTTATAAAGCCAGAGGAGGCTTTGTCTCGAAGGCTTGGAGGATTTAAGGCTCAGCTTCTTGCTAACAGGAACTTTGGGGAGGAGTTTCTTGAAAGTAAGCTCAATAAACTAATTCCACCCTTTGGTATTCCAAATATATATGAGGCAGTTGAGCTCATTGGGTCTTATGTAAAAAAGGGTCGTAGGATAGTAATCTTTGGGGACTACGATGTGGATGGTATAACGGGCACCGCCATACTTTACGACCTTTTGAAAAAAGCGGGTGCAAAGGTTGTCCCCTTACTTCCCTCAAGAAAGAGAGGCTATGGGCTCACAAGGGAACTTGTCATAAAGCTAAGCAGGTATGCGGACCTTCTCATAACTGTGGATAACGGAAGCACTGCGGTAGAGGAGCTAAGCCATGCAACCATACCCACTATAGTGCTTGACCATCATAACATAAGCGAGATTATGCCAAAGGCTCTTGTAGTAAACCCAAAGTTAGGAGAAGGAAGAGAACTAAGGGAAATATCCTCCTCCGGGCTTGCCTTTTATATGTCCGCACTTCTTAAGAAAAGTTTAGACCTTGACTTGGATGTGCGTCATTATCTTCATCTTGCCTCTATGGGGACTGTTGCAGATGTTATGCCTATAAACTTGGTAAATAGGATAATTGTCTCCAACGGCATAAGGCTTTTGAACCATGTCCTAAGGGGTGAGTTTCAGGCACCGGGTATAAGACTTTTGATGGAAAGGTCGGGCATAAGGGATGAAGTAAGCTCAAGGGACATAGCCTTTTCTTTGGCACCTCGCTTAAACGCTCCTGGCAGGGTTGCCAAACCCTATGTTGCTCTCAAACTACTTCTTGAAAAGGACGAAGAGAAGGCGAGAATGCTCGTAGAAAGGATAGACAAGCTAAACCAACAGAGAAGACAGCTAAGCCAATTAGCCTTGGAGAAGGCTATGGAGCAGGTTATTGATCAAAAAGAGAAGAGCGTCATTATAGTGAAACTTGAGGAGTGGGCTGGTGGCGTTGCAGGTATAGTGGCAGGAAGGCTTGCAAACATGTTTACAAAACCCACAGTGGTAATATCCATAGGCAAAGAATATTCAAGTGCATCTGTTAGAGGAACAGAGGGTATGGACGTGCATTCTGTCCTAAAAAAACTGTCCCATCTCTTTATAAAGTGGGGTGGACATTCTACCGCAGCAGGTTTTACCATAAGGACAGAGGGCATACCTCACTTTGAAAACCTTGCAAGGCTTCTTTTCTCAGAGATTACCTCAGAGGAGGGTAAGCTATACATAGATATGGAGCTTCCATTGGGCTATGTGAACCAAGAGCTTTTTGACGCTATAAGAGACCTTGAGCCTTACGGTGAAGGTTTCCCAGAACCCCTCTTTATGTCAGAACCTTTGAACCTTAAGCCTGTAGGCGGTAATGGAGAAAGACTAATCCTTAGAGCAAACCGCTTTAACTTACTCTCTTGGGAAGAGAGTATAAACAAGAAGGCATATATTCTTAACTCAAAACAAAGAAGAGTAGTCTATCATTTAGATAGGAAGAGACCAAATACCTTTATACTTGTGGACGTGGAGGCTTAGGTGGCACTGGGAAGAGCCCATGACTTTGTAAACTTGCTTGCACTTCCTGCTTGTCTTTATTTCGTTCCAAAGGATTTTTATCTTCCCTTTGTGGGAGGCTATCTTGTGGGGACTTTTCTTCTTTCTCCAGACCTTGACCTTCCTCGCTCAAAACCCTCCAAGAGATGGAAGGCACTAAGATTTATATGGAAACCCTACCAAGCTCTTTCAAAGCACAGAGGGACATCTCACGTGCCAATTCTTGGGACTTTTCTTAGGCTTACATACTTTTTGTTGGTGGTTATGTTTTTCTACTTTGTCCTGCTTGGTGTTTCCTCTAAGTATATGCCTGAGATTAAAGAGCTTCTCCTTAGCTTTGACCCCTTTGAACTTTTCTCAAAGCTCGCCAAAAGGGAAGAGGTTTTCTACTTTGCACTTGGCGTGGTTCTTTCTGAGGTTTTTCATGTTGCCCTTGACCTTTTGACCAGCTGGGTTAAAAGGTTTAAAATATAGATGTGAGACTTCTAATACTTGCCTCTGAATCAAAGAGGAGAGTTCAGATACTTAGTATGCTTGGCTTTAAGTTTTTGGTAGTGCCTTCCTATTTGGAGGAGAAACATCATAACAAACCTATACTTACCGCAAGAAGGCTTGCCTTCAAGAAGGCTTTTACCGTTTGGAAGGACTACAAGTTTGCCACCGTTTTAGGAGCGGATACCATAGTGGTCCTTGAAAGGGAAATACTTGGAAAGCCAAAGGACAAAGAGGAAGCCATAGAAATGCTTTTCAAGCTCTCTGGAAAGTGGCACAGGGTTATAACGGGTGTTTCTGTTGTATCTCCAAAGGGCAGGTATACCTTCCATGATACCGCATGGGTAAAGTTTAGAGCTATGAGTTTGAAGGATATTGAAGAATACGTAGAAATGGGAGAGCCTATGGATAAGGCGGGTGCTTATGCAATTCAAGGTATAGGTGCGAGGTTCGTAGAGAGGATTAGGGGAGACTTTTACACTGTAATGGGTCTTCCTGCAAGCAAAACCTATGAGGTGCTTAAAAATGTTCTGGATTAGCCTGTTTTTGCTGTTTTTGTGTGGATGTTCTGCAGTGGTGAGCCAAAGTGGAGTTAGCGTGGAAATAGGTGGAGGAGTTCAGATACAAATGCAACACAGGAGGTAAAATATGCCATTAAAGGTTGGAGAAAAGGCTAAGGACTTTGAACTTCACGATGTGGATGGAAATTTTCACTCCTTATCAGAAGGAGAAGGTTATAAGCTTTTGGTTTTCTACAAGGTTACCTGCCCAACCTGCCAGCTAACACTGCCCTTTGTGGAAAAGCTATACAACTTATACGGGTATAGAGTTAACTTTTGTGGTATAGTTCAAGACCCAGACCATGCAGTGCACGATTTTGCAAAAACCTACGGGCTTACCTTCCCACAGCTTATAGACTATCCAGACTACCAAACCTCTGTGGACTACCATGTGGAGGTGGTCCCTACCATATATCTTATAAACCCAGAAGGCTATGTGGACTTCGTGAGCTATTCCTTTGTAAAGTCAGAACTAAAAAGGCTCAATGAAACCCTTGCATCTCTGTCGGGTCAAGCTCCAGAGGATATTTTTGCAGGGCACAAAGTTCCCGAATTAAAGTCTGGCTGAGGCTCAAGAAGTAGGCGTTAGGTTAACGCCATGAGTTGTGATAGATTAGCCCATGTAGAAGAGAGGATTTTAAGAGCATGTGAGAGAGCTGGCAGGAAAAGGGAAGAAGTGCTTCTGCTGGGAGCTTCTAAGAGTGTGCCTGCAGATAGGCTAAGGGACTTTTTTCAATGTGGACTTAGGGTCTTTGGTGAAAACAGAGTTCAGGAATTTCTCAAAAAATGGGATACACTAAAAGACCTTCCTATAGACTGGCACTTTATAGGTAGACTTCAGAGCAACAAGGTCAAATATATAATAGACAAGGTGAAGCTAATACATTCTCTTGACAGGCAGAGCCTCCTTGAGGAACTCAGCAAAAGAGCAGAAAATATAGGAAAAGTTCAAGAGGTGCTTATAGAGGTTAACGTGGGCGGTGAGGAGACAAAGGGTGGGGTTGAGCCAAGGGACTTAAAAGGCTTCTTTGAGGTCTGTCTGAAAGACAAAAACATAAAAGTGTTAGGTCTTATGTGCATACCACCCTATAGGGAAGACCCCGATGAGGTAAGACCCTATTTTGCCATGCTTAGAAAACTAAGAGATGAGCTTGAAGAGGAGTTTGGAGTAAGGCTTCCTCACCTTTCCATGGGCATGTCCCATGACTTTGAAACCGCCATAGAAGAGGGAGCCACCATAGTGAGAATTGGGACGCTAATTTTTGGGGAGAGGTTGTAGGTCAAGGATATAATCTTCTATATCCGCTTTTTCTAAACCTCTCTGCATCTTGCATATTATAGACCTTGTCTTATTATACTTTATCCCAAGCCAGTGGTCTAATTTGTCAAAGTCAACACCTTCACAATCTTTATTGATAAGTTTTTCAATTGCCTTAAAGTCATAAGAATAATCCACCACCACATAAAAAGGTATACCCTTTTGCGTAAGTTTCACTAAAAGTTCGTTTAGTCTTCTGTGAAACCTTCTATCAAAGAAAACACCAGCAACCTTCTCATCTTCTATACATATATCGGAGGCTTCCAACACACCTTGCACATCCTTGTGGATGAAAACTAAAATAAAATCTTCAAGCTCCTTTAGGATATCAGGCTTTTCAGGAAAGTTCATATGCGTGAAATTACCATTTTTTATAAACTCCTCCATAATCTTGAGTAAAGGATAAAGGGGATGACCTTTACTAAGGGGGTTTTTAGCATAATAGTCCCTTAGTCTTAGTGCATACCTTACCTTGTTTCTGCCAAGAGCTTTACCTAAGGCATCTACAATACTTAACCTTTCCTTCTCAGTATCAGAGGCATCATCTGAAGAAGTTTCAGCATCCCTCTTTATGCTTTCAGACAAAAGTTCTAACAAAAAGGATATAAAGTCTTCTCTCAAAGCCATAGCCCAATCCAAGAGAGGAATACAATCTTCCATCTCACCGTAAGGCAGTAGGACCTCAAAGGAAAGGTCCTCTCTACTACCACCACGTCTTTTGTGCTTTTCTTGGTCCTTGTCTCCTATAAAGAGGTTTTTTATCTCAAAGGCTTCGCATATTTTGGTTATCATCTCTCTATTGTAAGCACCATCTACATATATTAGACTTACGTTCTGCTCTTCTGGTCTTATGTTAGCCCCTTCAAGTATTCCAGAAAGGACCAGTTTATCCGTATAGCCTTCAAGCATAATAACCCTATCCGCAAAAAATATCTCCGCCTTTGCAGGGTCACTCATCATATGCCAGCCTTTAAAGTCTCTATCTTTTGTGTAATACGCTTTTCCCTCTTCTATTCTTATGACTTGATGTGGTTCAACAAAGGATAAGAGTATGGGTGAGTGTGTGCTTATAAAAAGCTGGGTGTTTTCTCTCTCTTTTGCAAAATTTAAAAATCTCCTTGCATAAGTTCTTAGCAAGTTAGGATGCAAGAATGCTTCTGGCTCTTCTATAAGGAATATTACAAGATCGTTCGTGCGAGCACGAGGATAGTTAAGCATGGCTTCTATTGTCAGTATGGCCTGTATACCAGAACTTAGGTCTTGTGGCGGTATCTCCACTCTATTTATCAATATTTTGATATCTCTATCTCTTTCTTTCTTTATACTCAAAATTTTTATATCATTAGAAACTATATGCGATACACTTTCTCCCAGCTTAGCAAGTTCCTCCTTATCGTAATTACGTAATAGAGCTTTAAAATCAGACTCTAAAACGCCGGGTCTTGCAGAGCTTAGGTAATCATATATACCCTTCGTGCTTCTTACCTTATATACTTTCCGTCTACCGATACTAAAAAACTCTGCCCTTATGTTGGAAGGAGTATTGCTCCTACATGCCAGCCTTATGGCTTCAAGCACGGTGGACTTTCCAGCAGAGTTCTTGCCAACTAAAAGATAGAGGTTTATATCTGGTGAGAGCTCTACGTGCAAGCTCCCCCTTATAGCTTTATAGTTTTCTATAGTTATACTTTTGATGAGCATACACTCCTCCTAATATTATTTTAACTTCCCTATAAGCGTTTTTGCTGCAGACAACACTGAAGGCTATCTTATCTCCACCCACAGACATTTTTCTAAGGCGTCAAAGCGCTTGAGTAGGTTGGATACCTGTGGGCGTGTTGGGTCTCTGTCCTATGGTTATCTTGAGTGGGTCCCTGGAGAGAACCTTGAAGACCCTCCTGATGACCCCGTTATACCCGCTGTCAAGTTTCATCCCCATCACTGCAGGTCTGTCTTCTGTCCTACCTGCTGGGCTAAGCGTGTTAAACAAAACAATGACAGGCTTGAGTTCTTCTTCCGTGTTCTGGAAGAGAGGGGCGTCAAAAAGGTTGTTCTGTTTACCCTCACCCCACCGCCTCATGAGGGTTGGGATACTTCTCTCGTTGACAAGGTTCGGTCTGCTTGGCGTCGTTTCCTTTCTCTCCGTTTAACTAAAAAGCTTGAGAAGGAGGTCCGCTCTCGTGTCAGGGAGATTGCAAAGGA
>JAXSNY010000033.1:0-8275 GCA_037925365.1 Aquificaceae bacterium | reverse complement strand
AAGCACAACTAAGATATCTTTTGCTTAGCCAAGTTTGGTATGGATAGCTTTTGACATGTTTATAGGAAGGTAGTGTTTTAGTTTCATAGCCTACATCTACAAAGTATTGACAAGCCTTTTGATATTCCTGCCAGAGGTTTTCAAGAAAGCTTAACTTGCCTGTATTTGCAAAGTCCAGAGAAAAAAGTAAACTTCTTTTGATGCTACTTTGCATAGCGGGTTAAAATTTTAATGTCAACCTCTATAAGTGTCAAGAAGTCTTTATGTTTCTAAATTTCTATATACATCTATAAATTTCTATACTTTCAGTGATTAGTTTCTAATACTATAAGCACCTTTCTTATTACTGCTGCTAGGGCAACGCCTACAAAAGCTTTTATGCTTACCGCTCCTCCTCTTATGTGCTTTATTTCCTCAGACAAAAGCTCAGATATGGCATAGAGGATGAGAACAGAGCCAAGAATACTGAGACCTCCTCTTTCAAGAGGTAGTTGTCCCGCAAGCACCATGTAAAAAAGGTTTGGGCTTGGAGAGATAAAGAGGAAGATAGAGGAAGTAAGAGAGGAATATGGCATAGATGTTGTGTATGTTGCTCCTGCCTATAGTTCACAAACATGCAGTAATTGTGGGTATGTAGACAAAGGGAATAAGTGTCTTTGGAGTAAGGCACAGGGATTGATTGAAAGAAATCCATACTTTCAGTCAGTCCCTAAACCTGAGGCGTGGGTAAATGCCCATAGAAGGGGTATTTGTCCATGCTAAGGGATACTCTCTTGTAAACTTGTCCTTGTCATAATCCCTTAACCATGGGAGAAAGGGTGCAAGGTCAAAGGTTATGTTTATTTTCATAGATTTATCCTCTTTGCGTTAGCCCTCTTTAGTTGAACCTCTTTCAGAGCATTAAGTAAGTCCATACCTTCCACATAAAGCCTAAGGGCTTCTTCAAGCTCCCTTTTACCCTCTACTTTGAAGAGCCTGTCTTCAATTATAGTTCTTAAACTCTTAGCCACAAGCTCCCTGCTTACTCCGAAGTTGTATTCAAGAAGATATGCAAGCTCAAGAATAGTGTAGTTGGAGAGGAAAATCTTACCCTTTTTTCTTTCTACCTCTTTAAAGTATCTCTCCAAAGCCTCTGAGGCTTCTCCCTTAGTCAGAAAATCTATAAGCTCCTGCGTGTCTATCGCATCCATTCGGGAGGAACTCCCACATTGTCTCTTAGCTGTCCATTACCAAAAACTATAAACTTCTCAATGGTTAGTTCCTCAAGAGCCATCGGACCTCTCGCATGAATTTTATCGGTAGATATACCCATCTCCGCCCCAAGACCAAACTCGTTGCCATCTGTAAAGCGTGTGGAAGCGTTCACATAAACCGCTGCGGAGTCCACCTCCTTTATGAACTTCATGGCTTTAGTGTAATTTTCCGTTATTATGGCATCCGAGTGCTTTGAACCATATTTTTCTATAAACTCTATGGCTTCCTCAAGGCTTTCTACCGTTTTAACTGCAAGTATAAGGTCAAGAAACTCCTCATAGTAGTCCTCTTCTGTGGCAGGAACTGCCTTTACATGAGAAAGCTCAGGTCTGGACTTTATCACTTCAAGGCTCTCTGGGTCGCACCTTAGCTCCACGCCCGCCTTTCCTAAGATATCCGCCATTTTTACCCAGAAGGTATTTAAGAGACTTTTGTGGATTATAAGGTTTTCCACCGCGTTGCACACAGAGGGTCTTTGCACCTTTGCATTATAGACAATATGGTAAGCCTTTGTAAGGTCCGCCTCTTCATCCACGTATATGTTGCAAACTCCCTTGTAATGCTTTATAACTGGCACCTTTGCCTTTTCCGCAACCGCCCTAATGAGGCTCTCACCGCCCCTTGGAATTGCCACGTCCACCTTGCCCTCCATACCCAGTATCTCCCACACTATCTCCCTCTCTGGTCTATCTACAAATTGGACCGCTTCTTCTGGAAAGCCCGTTTCCCTGCATGCCTGACGCAAGATTTCCACAAGAGCCCTGTTGGAGTTTATGGCTTCCTTCCCACCCCTTAGGATTACAGCGTTTGAAGATTTCATACACAAAGAGGCAGCCTCTATAGTGACGTTAGGTCTCGCCTCGTAGACAATAAATATAACACCAAGAGGAACACGCATTTTCCCCACCTGAAGACCATTAGGACGCGTCCACATGCGCGTTATCTCTCCCACAGGGTCTGGCAAAGAAGCCACATCCCTAAGAACCTTAACCATACCCTCTATTCGTTTGTCGTTAAGCAAAAGCCTATCTATTAAAGCAGGTGAAAGCCCTTGAGATTTCGCGTATTCTATGTCCTTTTGGTTTTCTTCCTTTACATAGTCCTTTCTTTCCTGCAGTAGCTCTGCAGCCCTCAAGAGGGTATGGTTTTTTATATCCGTTGTCAAGGACATTAAACTTCTTAAGGTAGAACGGGCAAGGTTTACCTTTTCCTCTGCGTATCTTCTTAGATCCTCCATAGTTTAAATTATAACAGTTTCTCGTAAAGAGCTTTAAGAGCTTGCAAACTTTCTTCGTAGCTTACCCTCTGCTCCAAACCTTGTCTGAAAAACTCCCTTATTTTATCTTGATTTTTTACCACCTTATCCACAAGAGGGTTACTACCTTGAGTATATAGACCAAGATGCACCATATCTTCTAAGGATTCGTAGGCACTTAGCACCTCCCTTACATACATAGCCACTTGCATGTGTTCCTTGCTCACTACATGAGGCATTAACCTACTTAAGCTCCTAACTGGGTCTATAGCTGGGTATATGCCTGCGTTTGCTCTCTTTCTTGAAAGTATTATATGCCCGTCAAGGACACCCATAAGAGAGTCCGCCACAGGGTCAAGGCTAATATCATCACTCTCTACAAGAACGTTAAAAACTCCAGTTATACTACCCTTTTTGAAATTGCCACAGTTTTCTACCACCTTTGAAAGTAGATAAAAGACTGATGGTGTGTAGCCCTTCATGGTTGGTGGCTCACCCGCAGAGAGCCCTACTTCCCTTTGAGCCATTGCCAACCTGGTTATAGAATCCATAACCAACAAGACATCCATACCCCTGCTCGCAAGATACCTTGCATGCACAAGAGAACTTATAGCACCCTTTACCTTTAGTATAGGTGTCTGGTCTGCGGTGGTGACCACTATTATGCTCCTTTTCTTTCCTTCCTCTCCAAGCACATCCTCCACAAACTCTCTGACCTCTCTTCCACGCTCTCCTATGAGGGCAAGGACAACCACATCCACTTTGCTATTTTTCACTATCATCCCCAAAAGGGTGCTCTTACCCACGCCAGCTCCAGCAAATATGCCCACCTTCTGGCCCTTCCCCAAGGCCAATAGGGCGTTTACAGGCCTTACACCACAGTCAAAAACTTCGCTTATCTTTTCTCTTTCTAAAGGGTTTATGTCCTCTAACAGTATAGGCTTTTTTTCACCTCTGAGCACAGAGCCATCCACAAGACGCCTTCCAAAAGGGTCAAGGAGCTCTCCAAGAAGATCTTCCCCCACCACTGTAGAAACATGCTCCCTTTTTATCCATACCTTATCTCCTGCCTTTACACCATAGGCTAAGCTAAAAGGCATTATTATGCATCTATCCTCATTAAAACCAATTATTTCTCCCTCTATAGACTTGTTTCTCTGAGGATATATAACCACATGGTCTCCTACCGCTCCCTCTGTGTTGTAGGCTTCAAGGTAAACACCGCTCGCTTTGTAAACCTTATGATATACCCTGAACACTCCCTTCATCTTTCATATTCTCCAAAAGGTCCTGAATTATATTCTCATAGTGCCTTTCTATCCAGAGCTTGGGGGTCTCTAAGAGGAATTCGCCTTCCTTAAGGTCTTCCCTTATGAGGATGTTTAGCTCAACCGCACTGCCCATTTTCTCCTTGAGCCTTTCCATATATGGAGAGAGCCTCTGAGAATCGTAAGGATTCAGATATAGATTTATCTGACCCTTGAGTTCAATACCAGTTTCAAGAACTTTTGATAAAAGCCTTAGTATTAGGTCCTCCTTTGGCAACACTTGGCTAAGGAGTATTTTCTTCAAAAGGTCTTTCACAAGTTCAATCGTGCTTTCTTCCATACTTACCCTCACGGTTTTAAGAGCCTCCGCCAGCTTCTCATGGAGCCTTTCAAGAAGCTCCTCCACAGCTCTTCTGTCCTCCAGTTCCCTAAGAAGCCTATCCCTTTCCTCAACAACCTTTGCTTTTTCCTTTTCAAGGCTTTCCAGCTGGAACTTCAAAGCTCTGAGCTCATCCTTGAGTTTTTCCATATCCGCCTGCCATCTTAGCTCTAACTCCTCGCAAGGGTTATGCTTTTCCTCCTGAACATCTTCAGCCTTTAAAGTCCGCTCACTTTCCTTAGGTTTCAGGTCATGTAGATGATGAAGCGGTTTGAACTCAGACATAAGCCTCACCGCCGGTAATGTCTATTATCCCCTGGTCCGCCAAGTTCTTTATTACCTGTATAACCTGCTTTTGAGCCTTCTCCACCTCAGAAGCCCTTACTGGTCCGAGGGCATCCATGTCTTCCCTCATTATGTCCGCAGCCTTTTTTGACATGTTGGAGAAGAACTTTTCTTTTATATCCTCGGGTGCACCCTTTAGGGCTACTATAAGAGTGCTCTTTTCCACAGCCTTTAGTATCTCCACGATGGCTCTGTTATCCAGCTTCCTTATATCTTCAAAGGTAAACATCTTCTCCTTTATCTTCTCCGAAAGGTATGGGTCTTCCTCATCTAACTTTGCCAGTATTCTGTTGGTGGTGTCTCTATCAAGCATGTTTAGAAGCTCTGCAGTAAGGGTTATGCCTTCCATCTTTTGCATTATACCGCTTATCCCCATACTCTTTATCTCCTCTGCAAGAACCTCTATCAGCTCTCCGAAGAACTCAGGGGATATGTTTTCAAGGGTTGCAAGCCTTTTTACCACCTCTATGGCGAGGGTATCTGGTAGTAGCTTCAATATTTCTGCAGACTTGTTCGGGTTTAGCTGGGACAAAACTACCGCTATGGTTTGGGGATGCTCACCCATCAATATGCTCGCCAGTATTTTGCTGTCAACCCTCTCCAGTTCCTGAAAGCTCTTTATTAGGTTTGAACTGCTGAGAAACTCGTATATTTTGGCAAACTTGTCCGGTGGCATAGCCTTTCTTGCAAACTCAAGCAAGGCGTCCATGTCTGGGGTTATAAAGGAAGTTGCCTTGTATTCTTCTATAAACTCCTTTGCTATCTCCTCTATATCCTTGAGGGTTATGCCTTCAATGTTTGTAGCATGAAGCAATATCTCCTGAATTTCATCCTCAGACAGCTCTTTCATCACCTCCACCGCTACCTGTGGTGGCATTGCCATCAGCAGTATGGCCGCCTTCTGAGCCTTGCTCAGCTTACTCTTAACCTCTGGCATGTAAAATAGTTTAAAACTTTTTGATGTAGGTCATTAAAAACCTTAAAAGCAAGACATATAATTATACATATGGTTCCCAAAGTTTACCTCGGTGTGGAGTGGATCGGTGCAGAGCGGGTGCTGGCTGAGTATCAACCTCCCCAGGACTGCGGTGCAAGTCTCGTTTTTCTGGGCATTGCCAGGTCCGCACCAGAAGACGGCGACGTGGTAGAGCTTCACTATGAAGCCTTTCCAGAGATGGCTATTAAGGTTATGGAAGAGATAAGAGAGGAAGCCCTGAGAGAATTTCCAGTCCGAGAAGTCTTTATACATCACAGGCTTGGTGTAGTAAGGGTGGGAGAGCCCTCCTTTATGGTGGTGGTCTTTGGCGGGCACAGGGATGAAACCTTTAGGGCATGCAGGTATGCGGTGGATGAGGTGAAGAAAAGAGTGCCCATATGGAAAAAGGAAGTCTTCAGCAATGGGAAGGGTGAGTGGGTGCTTGGAGCATGATTAGGGATACCCTTGGAAGGGAGCTCCGCGACCTGAGGATATCTGTCACGGACCGGTGCAACTTCAGATGCAGTTTCTGTATGCCGGAGGGGGAGCAATACGAATTTTTTAGCCGTGAAGAGCTACTCTCCTTTGAGGAAATGGCCACCTTTGTAAGAGCAGTTATTCCCCTTGGTATCAAAAAGGTAAGGCTCACCGGCGGTGAACCTCTTTTGAGAAGACATCTTGAAAACCTTGTAGGATACCTTTCAAAGCTACCCCTTGAGGACATAAGCCTCACCACCAACGGCTTTTTTCTTAAAGAAAAGGCAAGGGTCTTAAAAGAGGCTGGGCTCAGAAGAGTTACCGTAAGTCTTCATTCTCTCAAGGATGAGGTCTTCTCAAGGCTTGTGGGAAGAAATGTAAAGGTCTCTCAGATAATTGAAGGTATTGAGGAAGCTCTAAAGGTTGGGCTAAAGCCTGTGAAGGTGAATGTTTGTGTCATAAGGGGTGTTAATGATGGAGAGATACTGGACATAGCAAGGTTTTTTAAGGGTATGGGTGTGGTGGTAAGGTTTATAGAGTTTATGGATGTGGGAAACCTCAACGGTTGGTCCTTTGAGAGGGTTTACTCCGCACGGGAGATGCTGGAGCTTCTCAGCAAACACTTTGAGCTTGAGCCTGTAGAGAAGTCCTACCGCGGAGAAGTGGCACAAAGGTATAGATACAAGGACGATGGTCTGGAAGTGGGCTTTATATCCTCTATAACCCAACCCTTTTGTGGAGACTGCAACAGGCTCAGGCTCACTGCAGATGGAAGACTGCTTACATGCCTTTTTGCTCAGGATGGTCCTAACATAAAGGAACTTATAAGAAGCCCTGCGGGAGAGGAGGACATAAGGAATTTTGTCAAGAGGGTCTGGGCTAAGAGGTCAGACAGATACTCAGAACAAAGGCTTGAGCTTATCAAGAGTGGTATAATGCCAAAGAAGGTGGAGATGTTTAAAGTAGGGGGGTAAGGATGATAGAATACAGGCAGGTGGAATTTTTGATAAACCCTTTGAAGAACCGTGTATGGGCTGTCAGCATGCCCGATGGGGAACTCCTCACAGACCTTGTATCCATAAAAAGGGCGCACTTCTGGATTGAGTCCAACGAACAATACTGCCTAAACCCCTTTGGTGGTGTTTATCATTGGACCACAAAAGAGTCTGAGCCCTACGAAGAAGAATTTGTAAGGTTCAAAGAAGAAGCCCAGCGCTACATGTGCATATTTGATCTTGAAACCGCCCATCTTGAGCATCTTCACTTTTCTCCGCTATCTGGAGAGCTTATCTTTGATGAAGAGTGGCTTCTTGAAAGGCTCGGGCAAGGTCAAAAGGCAGAGTTTAAGAGGTTCATGCTTGAGCTGTGGGAGTATGTAAAGGAGGAGTAAAATGCTAAGCAAGGAGCTTTTAGACATACTGGCATGCCCAAAGTGTAAGGGAGACCTCCTTTACGATGAAAGAAAAAATGTGCTTATATGCCCCAACTGTAAGGTATACTACCCCATAGAAGAGGACATCCCCATACTCCTTATAGACTCCGCAAGACCTCTTGAAGAGTTAGGAGAAGTGCCTCAGGCTGAGAGGTCCTGACACCCTCTAACACAAACCTTTCTCCCACATGCACATATTCAAAGGGTTTACCGTAAAGCCTTTTGTAATCCCTAAACATCTGCCAGTCCGCAAGGCTATCGCCCACATAGACGCCTGCATCAAGTCCAAGAGCCTCTACGCATAAGTGCAGAGCATAGGGATGTGGTTTTCTGAGCTCTTCTTCCCTTATGGTGTCCTCGTCTACCACAAAATCAAAGTAGCTCGAAAGTCCAAACCTTTCAAAAAGGTATAGAAGGTCTTCCCTTGGTCTTCCTGTGACTATACCAAGGGGGTATCCCATAGCTTTTAGCTCTGTGAAAAAGTCCTGCCCCAGCATGAGCCTTTCCTTGTCTCTGAGGGTTGCATAAAACTCATTAAAGACTTTTACAAGTTCTTCAAAGTTGGCATCCCCTCCATATTCCTTTATAACCTCAAGAGTGGCAAGCCAGTCGTTGTTTATGCCTTTGGAGAACTTTATCCTTCTTACTTCTTCTATGGGAACTTCTCTCTTTAGGAATTGCTCCGCAGTGTGCTTTATGGCGTAGTGATAAGACTGGCTAACATCCACTATAACCCCGTCCACGTCAAAAATGACACCCTTCTTCATCCTGCGACCAACTCAGAGCTTGCCTTAGAAAGCAAAAATTTCATAAACCTGCTTGCCAGAAAGGTAAGTTTTTCATGTTCTGGGTAGATTATGTAATACCATCTTACTGCGTTAAAGCCCTT